>NZ_SZXC01000053.1:0-104140 GCF_005281055.1 Citrobacter sp. wls711
GCCCGTCGTATTCCCTGGTAACACCACGGTGGCATAGTCAGCGAGCGTGCATGCGGCCGGATAAGGGCATATACCAGGTATTCCTCTCCCACCGGCGCGGCAATCAGCTCCACTTCCTCACCTTCCCGGCAATAGGGCGCGCCCAGCCACCCTGAAAACTGCCGGCCATTGATTTCGCCCGTAACGTACCACGCCGCCGCTGGAACCCTGTCTTCATTGCTCGCCACCATGCCCTGTGCCGTTGCCGCTGACCCCGTCGAGGCCAGCACCATTGCGGCAGACGCCATGTTCTCATCCTGCCTGATGAAATATTCCCACGTCTGCGGATAGGCTTTGGTGTCAAAATAGTGCGTCAGGCAGCGCTGGTGGTAGTTTGTCACCACGCCACTGACCTTTATCAGCGGGGCTGGCGGGGGCAGTACCGGGTCCGGTGGCATATCAGCCAGCGCTTCTGCCAGCTGCTTTTCTTCACGGTACAGTTCCGCCAGCCGTTTTTTATGCTTCTTCTTACCTTCCGATTCATAGTACGTAATGATTTGTCTTAATTTTATCCATTCCCTGCGCTGCCGAAGATAGTTCTCTTTCACATACCCTTTACCCTTCTCCAGCCCCCGGATATAGGCCCTGGGCATATCGGCAAACAGTTCGTCATCTTCTGTCATAGTATTTCGTTGCTCCAAATTAAACCACAGCAGGGGCTTCCGGCACATCATAGATAATAAATGGCCAGTAAATTATTGGTTTTCCACGTTGTTGCTCTTTACCTGAAGATAATTGACGTAAGCTTTCTTGCAGTGAATTCCTGGTTTCATCAATAAATATATTGATTTTTTCCGGCGCATAACTGTCGATATCAATCGAACAATTATCACCAAACAAGCCATTCTCAATCCACGACTGTAAGGCATCGCGTGAATAATATTCCGTCAGAATATATTCAGCGACCATCAATAGGTTCCCTGCCGACAGTCAGGCTCTGACTTCTCCAGAACATTTTTCGCCGATAGCTGTTTCCACAAACTGCCGTCATCACACACCGACCACGCTTCCCAGTCCGTCAGGTACGGATAGTAGATATAGATATATCCCCTGCGCATCGCACGCAGCGCATAGTGATAATTTTCACTTTCTGCCGGATAAGACGACGCTCCTGGTTTTGCCCACGCCGGCAGTGCTTCCTGAATATATTCAGGAACCACCGCATAGCGTACGGGCAGTAATGCCGGTCCCTGTGACATACAGTCACATTTATGATTTTTCATTTCAGCCAGCCCGATATATTGCGCAGAATTTCCTGCGTTCGCGCCAGCTCATTTTTTTGCTGCAGATAGTTGTGAAGCGGATATTTTTTATTTCTGCCTTCGAGGCTTCTTCGCAACCCGTCCGAGAATTTCAGTTCTTTTTTCATATTTTATCCATGCCGTTAAGAACCATTCAACATCCGTATTAATAATAAAAAAAACAATGTGTCCCCCCTGAATAATCAAAGGGGGTACCTTTGCGCAGAGGATTTGGCGGGATCCCCGTTCGCTTCCACTCTTTTTTTCGCCGTTTATGGAGCGTATCCAGGTTAATATCCGCCACGTTTTCCCAGCCCAGCAGGGTGAATATCTCCTCTGACAGCGTTTCTTCCGGTAACGGTTTATGTTTGTAAATTGACCACGCAGCAGGAAGCAGACACATCACCAGCAGAAAAATTATTGCTTCAACTATAAATAAATAGAATATAGGATCATAAAATGATGCTAAACCATCACCACATAGCAGAGCAGCGATGGAAATGGCAAAACATAAGTAACAAACCCGTAGCGGGATACGCACTGCCGCCCGGCGCGCCTGGTTCTTTCCCCGGTAACACCCCGGCGTCATACACAGGGACTGCTCCTCCGGCTTGTGGACGGCATACACCAGATACTCCTCGCCGACCGGGGCCGCCAGCAGTTCCACCTCCTCCCCTTCATAGCACCAGTGATACCCCAGCCAGCCGGAAAAACGCCTGCCGTTAATACGCCCGGTCAGATACCAGGCCCCGCACAACGGCCTGTCATAGTCCTGCAGCAGGGCCGAGGCTGTCCCTCCCGAGCCGCTGGCCGCCCAGACCACCGCCGACGCCGCCATCTTCTTTTTATACCGGGCGTAGTAGGCGCTTCCTTCCGGATAGGACAGAACGTCGAAATGCTGCACTACTCGCCGCTGCGTCAGTTTTTCAATAACGCCCCGAACCTTAATCAGCAGCACCGGGTCCGGCGGGGCGTTTTTCAGCACGTCCAGCAGCTCTTTCTCTTTCAGGCGAAAATGTGCCAGCCATTTTCCTTTTTCATTTCTGACCTCTAAGTTGCGCAGAATTTCCTGCGTTCGCGCCAGCTCATTTTTTTGCTGCAGATAGTTGTGAAGCGGATATTTTTTATTTCTGCCTTCGAGGCTTCTTCGCAACCCGTCCGAGAATTTCAGTTCTTTTTTCATAATTTATCCATGCCGTTAAGAACCATTCAACATCCGTATTAATAATAAAAAAAACAATGTGTCCCCCCTGAATAATCAAAGGGGGTACCTTTGCGCAGAGGGTTTGGCGGGCTCCCCGTTCGCTTCCACTCTTTTTTTCGCCGTTTATGGAGCGTTTCCAGGTTAATATCCGCCACGTTTTCCCAGCCCAGCAGGGTGAATATCTCCTCTGACAGCGTTTCTTCCGGTAACGGCTTGTGATTGTAAATTGACCACGCCGCAGGAAGAAGACATAACCCCAGTAAGGCCAGAAAAGCTACTGCTATAAGTGAATAGAAATATGGATTTGAGAATGCCTCCCATCCATTATATACATGTATATATAATGGGATAATAATAACCAAGCACAAATAGCAAACTCGTAGCGGGATACGCACTGCCGCCCGGCGCGCCTGGTTCTTTCCCCGGTAACACCCCGGCGTCATGCACAGGGACTGCTCCTCCGGCTTGTGGACGGCATACACCAGATACTCCTCGCCGACCGGGGCCGCCAGCAGTTCCACCTCCTCCCCTTCATAGCACCAGTGACATCCCAGCCAGCCGGAAAAACGCCTGCCGTTAATGCGCCCTGTCAGATACCAGGCCCCGCACAACGGCCTGTCATAGTCCTGCAGCAGGGCCGAGGCCGTCCCTCCCGAGCCGCTGGCCGCCCAGACCACCGCCGACGCCGCCATCTTCTTTTTATACCGGGCGTAGTAGGCGCTTCCTTCCGGATAGGACAGAACGTCGAAATGCTGCACTACTCGCCGCTGCGTCAGTTTTTCAATAACACCCCGAACCTTAATCAGCGGCGCCGGAGGCGGCAGCACCGGGTCCGGCGGGGCGTTATTCAGCACGTCCAGCAGCTCTTTCTCTTTCAGGCGAAAATGTGCCAGCCATTTTCCTTTTTCATTTCTGGCCTCAATATTGCGCAGAATTTCCTGCGTTCGCGCCAGCTCACTTTTTTGCTGCAGATAGTTATGAAGCGGATATTTTTTATTGCTGCCTTCAAGGCTTCTTCGCAACCCGTCCGAGAATTTCAGTTCTTTTTTCATAATTTATTCTTACAATATGTGAATACGACCATGTTGATATTTCTTGAATAGCTTTATTGGAAAATACAATTCACTCTTATTTGCTGGAAGATTCTATTTTACGTAAGCATTCCGTCAGCGATTTTCCGCATTTCACTATAAGTTCTGCTTTTTTTTCTTCAGAACAGCTATCAATATCTATCGAAAACTTTTCACCAAACAGCGTGTTCTGCAACCAGATTTGAATTTCATCTTCAAAAAAATACTCTTTCAGGGCATACTCTGCGACCACCAGAAGCAAAGCGAACTGCCAGGACGAGAGGGCACCAATCCACTCAATTCCCAGCGCATACACCGTAGGTATCGCTGCACGCCCCAGCCACACCTCCATACTGCCGACAGCCGTACTCCAGCCAAATTTTGACATTAAAGCAGGCAAGACTTTGCCGCTGACTGAAATAATGGTTGTTATATCATTAAGAATTTTCCCCAAATATAGTATTCCGTATGTCCACTGTTTATTTACTGATCTTTCATCTTTTAACTGGTAGGCATCTGAAAAATCAGCCCCCAACGATGCAATAGCATTGAGCATCGCACAACTGGCACCTACCCATTTCAGTTTCGGAAATGATTTATCATCCTTTTTTATGACATCCATCATTTTACTGACAATATCAATCGCGCCTCCCGTGGTGGCAAATCCCGCAGCGACCAGTTTGGCATAACTGGAAAAGTCATCACGTTTGAAATGATCTGCTTGGTTATATAGCTCCGTCATATTAAAAAAAAGCACCAGAAAATTGATACTTGTCGCACGATAAGCATTTTTTTTCGCTCCCGTGATACTGAAGTCCGCAGTCGCCTTTTCCAGATCGGAAAACCGCACCTGAGCAACTTTTAAACGCCCTGACACTCTGTCTTTCTGAGGATTAATAAAGAGCATTTCGTTTATATAGTAACTACGCTCGGTCGCCCAGCCAAAATATTTACTCGAAAATGACTTTATCTCCGCTACTGTTTTACCTGCCGAAAGAGAACAGAGTGTTTTAACGACAAGATCGTTTAAAGTGTCCAGTTTCGGTCCCACACCCGAAACGGAGAATAAACGGGAACCCAGAGTTGCCATATGTTGATCAACTTGATACAGCACCCGCTTTGACCAGACTGCATCATTTCCAGGTGGCTCATCCAGCGCAGCTGTTGCTTTACTAAACCCTTCGAATAATTTAACCAGGTCGCCGGATTTTGACTCAAAAAATGCCAACAAACTTTGTTCTGTAACCGGCTGACTCACCCCTTTGCGCACACTGGCAAGCAAAGACTCGGCAACAGTCATTAACTCAGGTGCATTATAAAAATGAGTACGCCAGACGAGGTTGTTTTCATCAGTAGTAGAATAATCTTTTATCCAGTCATCCAGTAAACCCACACCAGATTTCGCCGCCCCTAACCCAGACATTGCAAAGGCTGCTATCTCACGAAAATGCAAATTATCCAGTGGAAGGTCAGAATAAAAATCCTGCAGTGTACGAATAAAACCTGAAAATTTAAGCCATTGGCAGCGGAAATCGATTAGTACTTCGAGTTGTTTATCGATTTTGTGCGTCAGGTCCTCACTACATTTGATAAATGAGTCCAGACGTTCTTGATTTATCTTTCTTTTATATCTGCGCTGGTTATTTGCCACCCGCGAACTTTTCAGGCTCTGCTCCTGTCTTTTCTTCGCCTGATGCTCGAATTCTTCCCGGCTTAAAATATCCGTATTGCCTTTCCGTCCCTCGTTCCAGACATACATTCCATATGCGTAATCCATATCACGAGATGTTGAAAGTGAACCACCCATTGCCGCGAGCTGCTGTTCCACATTCTGCTCAGCACTCTTTTTTATAATATTCTCAACACCGTTTATCAGGCCCTGGGTGCAGAATTCCAGGGCGCGTTCTTCACCATATATCTTCGCCATCGCCAGGACATCATTCGTCCATCCCGTCAGCTCATGCGTTATCCCTGTTGCATCATGCAGCGCCATCAGCAACGGCGTGACAGGGGAACCGTCTGGCTTCACTCCCCGTTCCTTCATCTGCCGGATTGTGTTTCCGGCCACTCCGCTCTTCCACGGGTACAACGTCTCCTGCGGCCCCGGCTCTTTGACTATTGCATAGCGTTCACCCACACACTGGCTGACGCGGATTTTAGTCTGAGTGCCATACGGTAACAGCATTGCCGGACTCAGCTGGCTTCCCTGCGGGGCGATGTAATCCAGAACCCCTGCAAGATTGCCTGTCGTTGCTTCTGTCGTTTGCTCTGAAGTCTGCGGTGACGTCCAGTTTGATGCACTCAGGCGCTGCATTCTGCTCTGCCGTTGCCCGTCATCGCCCGCGTAACGCTCCATCGTTTTTTCCGTCCAGCGACACTGTGTGAATGCTATCCAG
Organism: Citrobacter sp. wls711; assembly: GCF_005281055.1. Taxonomy (NCBI): domain Bacteria; kingdom Pseudomonadati; phylum Pseudomonadota; class Gammaproteobacteria; order Enterobacterales; family Enterobacteriaceae; genus Citrobacter; species Citrobacter sp. wls711. The sequence goes on from NZ_SZXC01000053.1 coordinate 5,951, forward strand.
ATATCATTCTCCAGGACTTCATATGGCAGCGTCAGAAAATCCTTTCCGCCGTTACTGTAGGTGCCCTGCCGACAGTCAGGCTCTGATTTCTCCAGAACATTTTTCGCCGACAGTTGCTTCCACAAACTGCCATCATCACACACTGACCACGCTTCCCAGTCCGTCAGGTACGGATAGTAGATATAGATATATCCCCTGCGCATCGCACGCAGCGCATAGTGATAATTTTCACTTTCTGCCGGATAAGACGACGCTCCTGGTTTTGCCCACGCCGGCAGTGCTTCCTGAATATATTCAGGAACCACCACATAGCGTACGGGCAGTAATGCCGGTCCCTGTGACATACAGTCACATTTATGATTTTTCATCCCTGTTCTCCTGCATATTCGAACTGTAAATCACTTAATTAATGATCTGTGCGAATGTCATTCCATTGCTGTTCTGTGACATGAGATATTATTTGAGTAAATTTTTTCTTGCCACTTAGGCTATTTATTTCAAGCAACCTTTTAATCATTCCATGGTTATAAAACTCCGGAGCAATATTAATTGAACACTCCCCCCACTTAATAAGATCTTCTTCATCATCAAAAGCACACATCCCGGCTCTTTTAAGTGACTGCTGTAATAGATTAAATACCGATGACTCCGAAAAACGTTCACTACTCAAATGCGCTAAGCGATAATTACAGATAATCCTATTTTTTATCCCGATGAAATCTATATCACACCAATTGCCAGCGCTAAGCGATAACGTATATGAAAGTCGTAGTTGATTATCAGACTGATTTATTTTATTGATAAGCTGCCCATCGCCATCAATAAAATTCCACACTTCGACTGGTCCTAACAAACGTTGTTGTTGCCAATCATCCAGGATGGATAAAAGAGAGATCATAATTGCAGGGTCATAATACCGAAGCAAAACATCTTTACCATCACGTTGTTGGATAGCAACTTTTCCCAGGTAAGCAGCGAGATTGATAATATCTTCTTCGCAAGTGAGCCAACCACAAATCATCCTGCCCTTACCCAGCAGTATTTCGTTAGGTTCGATCTCTTTCAGGGCTTGTATAATACTTTCATGTAGTATTTTACAATCCTCAGGTAAAGATAAATCCAGTGATACCAAACATGGCTCAAATTCTGAGGTTAGATAACGATTAGCAACTGGTACCCTCACACCCCCTCTATCTATTATTTTATTGTAGAATGATGAATCTTGATTCCTTAATCTTATAATTGCAGCATCAATCATTAATATACAATTTCTATTTAGCGCTCTAAAACGATTAAATATTTCCTCACCAATATCCCCCCCCTGATTTTGCATTGCCTGTAAAGAGTAATCATAAGTTATGAAAGATTCCTTCATTATTGGCCCTCTATCAGCCCAGCGTCACTGTAGGGCTTTGCGTTCCACCAGCTGCGTCAATGGCAGTAGCGCAAGGATCCGGTAACTCTATGCTGGCATTCAATGTTGCAGGCGCCATTTTTTGAATTCCAATACTCTTTACGCGAACGTTGCCAGGCGCCCCGACTTCTATTTCGCCATCTTTAAGCCTGATATATGCTCCACCACAACTGAGCACTAACTCTGTCGCAGCGGTAATGATCACCTGCTCATCCTTGCTGGCTATACTCAACGTTTTCTTTGCCAGCAGATCCATTGCATCTCCCTGCGCCTGAATTTCCACTTTTCCTTTGCTGGCGAAAATCTTAATCCCCATCCACTGAGCGAAAAGACTTATTGTTTCTTTCACACCAAGGCGGAATTTTTTAGCGACACTGACATCTGTGTCCGCTCCAGAGGTCACAATGACATTCTCACCTGATGAGAGTTGGATACTGGCGGGCGTTACCTGCGCTATACCAGCAGGGGCAGAAAAAAGTAAAGCCTGTTTCTTGAGCTCTGTCATAGACTCCATCAACAATGCTTTTTGCCTCTCTATATCAGCCAGTTCTGCTTTCGCTTTTTCTGCCGCAGAGCGAATACCTTTCGCATCCTGAAGCGCAGCTTGTAAGTTAGCTAGTGCTTCATGCATATCCAGCTGCAAACCTCCAGCTAATTCCTGGCGATCAGCACTGATAAAGATCCCCTTTCCAGCCCGAATAGCTCCCCACTGGTCTGTACGCAGTTCAAAGCCCTCTCCCCGCAGCGCACGCCCCGCATCCACGTTATGCCCAAGGTTCAGCTGCGTCTTCCCACCGTAGTCGGTACTGAGCTTGACATGCTCCTCGCCCCGTCTATCCTCCATACGCAGCTTGTTGTTCGCCGGCGTGCGGATGACGTTACGCGTGTTGTTTGCGTCCGTCACGTGGTCCGGGTGCCGCGAGTCATGCAGCGCGTGGGCGATATACGGCCGGTCCGGGTCTCCCTCGTGGAACGCCACCGCCACCTCCGTACCCTGTATCAGCGGGAAGTGAATACCGTAGGTGTCACCGCCGTAGGGTTTGGCCAGGCGTACCGGCATACTTTCGTAGCCCTGTTGTTTATCATCGCGGTCCGCATCAAACTTAACCCAATAAAGCCCACTCTGATTCAAATGAGCATATTCATCATTCTTTTTCGGGCTTGAAACACGTGCCATTAGCGTGCCGCTAATTACTGGACGCGGTTTGAGCTGAGGTCTCCAACAGCGCGTTTCACTGTAAACTGTCGCCATCAGCACCACTTGCAGCGCTTCCTTTCGGCTTGCGCTGAATGAAACCGCCGTAACCAGCAAGCTGTTACGCACACTGGAAGGAAGCGTTGGGACAGGTGTGGATTCCGTAATATTCAGGACCTGAGCCGGGCTGAGGCTTGCATCGGTTGATAATCCAGTGATTGTCGCTTGTGAGGAGAGGTAACGCTCATGTTCCAGGCGCGCCCAAAAATTCCCTGTCTCAGGCGATGGCGAAACCTTATCACCCGTTTCAAGATGGCGCGCGCGATAGTGGTAAACGTCCCCGTAAGTCACCCCTTCACCTTCACCGTAAGTCATATCGGTTTGTGCAGAAAATAATATTTTCTGAGCCTGACGATAGTTATAGTCCCCAGCAGTAACCGATGCCTGCACTGCAGACTGCTGGAACTGGATATCCCAGACTGAATCAATGCTATTGTCATTCATTCCGGAAGGACTATTCAGCGGTAACGTTTTACCAAACTCCCATGCGCTTTGTTTGTCAGCAAAATAGATCACCTCAGTGCCAGCTTCAGGCTGAAGCCTGAAGAAGAAGAATATTCCAACTTCAGAGAGCAGGCGTTCAATAAAAACCAGATCGCTTTCCTGATACTGATTAATTTGCTCTCGTTTGGGATATTCCATTACCACATCAAAATTATATTCCCAGTTTTTTAAACCATGCTCCTGTAAAATTTGAGTAACAACTTCAGGAACTGACATATTAATAAAGAAACGGTGTGTGCGAAATTGGTTTTTCAGCAACGCGACAAAGGGTTCAATGATTAGCTGATAGGTTGCCTGGTCTTTTGAACCACTGATACGATAGAAAGATGTCACAATACCATGTACCACTTTGCAGGCAGTTAACTCACTTAACTTCCCCATTCCCATGGTCAATGTAGTTGATTTTCTAAGTATCGACTCTACAGCAATGTCTTTATCCGGGCTGGAAAAATGTACTACGTATCGATACAGCGTACTCATTTCCTCTGTACCACTAAAATCAATAACATCCAGTACAGACTTGCACGAAGGGATAGACAATTGATAACGATTCAGCGTATTTTCAGATATAAATGACATCCTGCCGCCCGGTGATTCAGACATTCCCATATATTTAACCCTTGTGATTTTGTAAAGAGCCATGTTCAGAAAGTAAAAATTACTCTCAACGTTTTTCCTTTACTAAACTAACCAAACCCTTTTTTTTATTGATGACAATAGAAAAAGTAAATCGATGATTATCGTTGGATATCCAAAGCTCTTCTCTACCATTACCACTATAATCATAAAGATAAAAACCAAGACCTATTAGATAGTTACGAATAATTCCTGCATCCCCACCACGGAAAATAATAAGACTTGTTTCCTGTGTACTTCCCTCTGGGGAAATATATTCAAAGTAATAATTGCTCGAGATCCTTGGGGCCTGCTTGATATCGACATCAGTGTAGAAGTAGTAATCAAAAAGATCGCTTTCCCGATACTCTAATTTATCTGGCCAGGGTATTAGCAGCGGTGACAAGAAAACCAAAACAATCGTCACCATTATTATTTTATAGTAGCTCATTACCATTCACCTCGACAATAATGAATAATAGCCGCCATCCCCGGTAATAATTTCTACCCGACCCGAAGTGAAATCGCTCCACGGTTGCACCCATGTCATAAATGAAGGCAAGTTCCCTTTATAGGGTTTATGCACAGCACAGTTATCCAAGGGCTCTGGAAACAGTAATGGTAAAAATCCTTTATTCTTATAATTGCCTATCGGCCCATAAAAATCCCATCTACTCAGTGCCTGCTCTTTACTGATAAGCCTCAGTCTTGACTGGTAGTCTGAGGGAAGAATTGCCCGGTAGAAGCCTAAAAGATCGGAGGTAAGATCCTCTCCGCTAAAACCACTGTCGGTATACCAGCTAAAACACCTCTTAGCCTGCAAACTTTCAAACAAGCGCGCCGTCGTCATCATCATGGCTAACGCAACGCTATTTTTCTCACATCCTGATAAACCTTGTTTGATACGCCACTTAACAAACTTTCCGGTACCAAACTGGCGATGATATACAAACATCTTTTGGCTATAAGTGACTTCATAATAACCATCACGACTTGACTCACCTCGTTTTATATCTATCAGTAGGTTTTTAATATCACTTCCCTGTGCATGACCTATATCTATCCATCCCAAAATTTCGCTATAAACGAGCCCTGTTCTACAATCCGATGTCCACTCGGAAGGTTCAATAATATCGTTACGTTTACTCATTATTAAACTCCAGCGTCATTCGCTCTTCATGACTCAAACTCAATACTACTGATAAAACGGACAGAGTAACGGTAGAGAACGCTTAACTGCTCCAGTCCCTCAAAACGCAACACATCCAGTGCATGCGGGCATGAAGGGATCATTAAGCTGTAGCGGTTAAGGCGTTAACGTAATATGATATCTTGATTCATCGGCAGAGCCAGATAACCGCTGAAAATCAGTTATCACACCATGGACTATTTTTTGCGTCGTCATGAATCCCAGCTGGCCACCACCCATCGTCAATGTTACCACCTGACGCAAGAATTGATTGGCCTGAATATCTTTATCCGCACTGGTAAATAAAATATCATAGTAATAATTTCGGCTCAGTCCTTCTGAACCATTGAAATCCTCAACATCCAACACAGAAGAACAAGAAGGAATAGATAAAAAATATCGATTAAGCGTAGTTGCCATTGTTTGCTGTGATTTATACATAAGATTAACTCCGTTCAACACACTTTATTTTCCATTAAAAAATAATTTATCCATCGCAGAATCAGGCCTCGCTATTTCTATATCGGTAAGATGGATGTTATAAATACGATCGTTAGAGACCTCCACCCCACTAAAAATACTTCGTGGCCTATCATTTGAATAAGTCCCCTAACGTATACGTAACTATAAACTGGCCACTATCTGGGAGAGTATAAAAATCGGGTGTTATGCACCATTTATTATCAAGAAGAATGAGCGGTGGGTTTGGCATGAATTTTTTCATTACCCAAATCAGCACCTCTACGAGTAATCGTAATGATACCTGGTTTGTATTCTTCAGAGTCCTTCACCCAGAAGCAGATATTTTTCCAATCATGCTAACCACTGTTTCTTCATCAGTAAACGATCTGTCACCATATCCTGGACTCCCGGTGAGAAATACCAGGCTGTAACTCAGCAAAGTTGCATTAATTAACCTCTTAGCTATTTTTACCAAAGAAGTCCTCACCGTGCTTATCTAATGGAATTTTTATAGCAAACTCCATATAAAACCATATGGACTCATTCTCTTTAATAATCCATAGTGAAGTCATTATGATTTATACATACTTGATGTGTTTTACCTATCCATCTCAGAATATGGTCGTATGATCTCCATATCGGTAAGATGAAAATTGTGGACATTCCCATTAGAGACTTCCACACCACTAACAACGCGCTGCGGTCGGTCATCTAAACTATCATTTGGTAGACTATAGGAAACGATAAACTGCCCCTTATCTGGAAAAATATAAAAATTTGGAGTAATACACCATTTATCGTCAATCAATATCAATGGTGGATCTATAGTGAATTTTTCCCTTCCGAATTCAGATCCTCGTTGGGTGATAGAAATGATACTGGGTTTATGTTTCGCAGAATCATAAACCCAGAAACAGACATTTTCCCCAACCATGCTAACCACAGCTTCCTTATCAAGAAGTAACACATCCCCATATCCTGGACATCCGGTGAGGAATACCAGACTGTAACTCAACAGACTGAAACAAAAAAACAATCTACTTTTCATCACCAGGGGAATCCTCGAAGAGTATTCCTATAAGATTCTCGGATTACACTTTCATGAATATCCCCATCTAAAGTTATATTATGATTGAAGCGCATATCCAGCCACGTTCTATATCCACTCTTTTGTAGAATAAAACGATCCGCAATAATTTGAGCCTGCTGCTCCATAGGGTACTCACTTAGAAGCCGCCCATCCAGTTTATATTGATAACTGATTAACCAACTCACCAGGCCTCTACAAATAACATTCATGCCCTTTTCTCGCTGCCAGACATGGCTCATTTCATGGATAAATAAATGTTGCGAATAGGGTAATGTCTGAGAAAAATCGTCCCGGTACAGATTGCGAAAGTAAATCTCACCGTCAGGCGTCATCGCCGTATTCGAATCCTGTAAATTAAAAGGCAAATAACTTTCCCTGTGGATCCACACTTTATGATACTGGAGAGTGGAACCAAATACAGACTTTGCCAGTTCAATCTCTCCAGATGTAAGTGTTCTGAGACCATCTTCCTTAATATTATTTGGCACTCTCAAACTCCATCATGATGCCCTTGAACTCATCCCAGCTAAGGATCAGAGAGTGTGGTTTTTGCTGCCGGGAAAGATACGTTAACAACTGCTGGCTGAGCACAGGCAAGATTTGTTGATTCAGTAGATTGTCAATATTCCTCGCCCCCGTATCCGGCAGCAGGCAAGCGGCGGTCAGGGCATCAAAAAGGTTCTCGGATATCGTCGTGGTGATGCCGTAGTGACGCAGTAATCGCTGGCTAACCTGATCCAGTTTCATCTGTACAATCGTACGTAACGCCGGTTCACTGAGCGGATGGTAGATAATGGTCTGGAAGCGCGCCAACAAGGCTGGCTGGAAGTGATCGCATAAAAGTGGACGCAGTAGTTCATGCAAACCGGACTCTGTCATTTCCGGCTGTTCATCCAGCATCTGCATTACAGAATCGCCGCCGAGATTGGACGTCATCAAAATAACCGTATTGCGAAAATCAATTTCACGCCCTTCACCATCGCGCATAAAGCCACGATCGAACACCTGATAGAACAGGTTCATGACGTCCCGATGCGCCTTTTCTACTTCATCCAATAGCACCACGCTATAAGGGCGCTTTCGCACGGCTTCGGTGAGAACGCCGCCCTGACCATACCCTACGTATCCCGGAGGTGAGCCTTTGAGCTGGCTCACGGTATGCGGTTCCTGATATTCAGACAGATTAATGGTAATCAGCGACTTTTCACCGCCAAAGAGGATGTCGGCCAGCGCCAGTGCCGTCTCCGTTTTCCCGGTCCCGCTGGGTCCTGTGAGCAGAAACACGCCCTGCGGACCGTTTTCCGGCGTAAGACCCGTTTTTGATGCCCGCAAACGTTGCACAATAGCGTTCAGCGCATACTCCTGACCAACAACGCGTTTACCCATTTGAGTTTCGAGCGTCAGCAAATCGGCCTGGGAGTCCTTCAGTAAGGATGAAAGTGGAACGCCAGTCCAGTCAGCAATCACAGTGGCAACGGTACGTGCATCCACATCCGGAAACAGCAAAGGATTACCCTGCTGAAGTGCATTAAGCTTGTGCTGCAATTCAGTCGTTTCTGCCTGACGCGAAATATCACGACGGCAGTCAATAAGCTGCTCAGTGAGGGTCATTTCCTGACCATACTGGGTTTCGCGTTCATCAAGTTCGACCAGCAGACGGTTTTCCTGCTGTTCAATTGCCGCCAGTCGTTCAGCATGTTGACCAGTGCCTACGGCGATATCTTCAAGTAGTGCCTGCTTTTCCATTTCAAGCGCGGTGATCTCTGACTTCAAACGCGTGAGGGGCTCAGGAACAGTATCAAGGCTCATCCGTACCCTGGCACCTGCGGTATCCAACAGGTCAACGGCTTTGTCCGGCAATTGTCTTCCCGTAAGATAACGGCGGGAGAGCGTGACAGCAGTTTTGACCGCTTCATCGGTGATATGCACGCCGTGGTGTTTGGCATAGCGCGATTTCAAACCACGCAGCATCAGACAAGCCGTTTCATCATCCGGCTCATCCACTTTTACCATTTGAAAGCGCCGTTCCAGTGCGGCATCACGCTCAAAATATTGTTTATATTCGCTCCAGGTGGTCGCCGCGATGGTCCGCAGCTCCCCTCTGGCCAGAGCAGGTTTGAGCAGATTAGCCGCATCCGCGCCCCCCGCCTGATTACCTGCACCAATGATGGTATGAGCCTCATCGATAAACAGCAAAACTGGCGTTGGGGACTGCTGCACGGCATCAATAATGTTTTTCAAACGCTGTTCAAACTCACCCTTTACTCCCGCTCCCGCCTGAAGCAGGCCAAGATCCAGGGTGCGCAGCGTCACCGATTTCAGGCTATCCGGTACGTTGCCTTCTGCAATGCGGAGTGCCAGGCCCTCTACCAACGCTGTCTTACCCACTCCTGGCTCACCGACCAGAATCGGATTATTTTTCCGCCGACGTGACAATACATCCACCATCTGGCGAATTTCATTATCGCGACCAAATACCGGGTCGATATCGCCGGCACGCGCTTTCGCGGTCACGTCCAGGGTAAATTTATCCAGTACACCTTGTAATGCTGGCGACAACGTCGACTGAGCCAGGCCAGGACGCACTTCGTCATCTGGAGAAACCTGCGCCAGAGCGGCTTCTTGCTGTCTTTCCGGACGCTCATCCGACTGGGCATTTAGTAACGGCAGGAGCCGTTCCAGTTGGGTATGCCCGGCGCTCAGAAGCGGCCACAAACCATCACACTTCAGTAGCGAAGGCTTTCCCACCAGCGCCATCAGCAGATGTACACCGCGTATTTGCGAATTTTCATCCGTCGCGGCACATAGCCAGGCCTGTTGCATTAAGGAAAGAAGCGAATCTGACAGCTGTGGACGGCTTTTAACTGAACGAGACTGGACATCAAGATGTGCCAGCAACGACTGCCAGAGATTATCAACATCCCATTCATAGCGCCGGGCGATTACCGTAATATCGCCCTCCCCTTGCTCCAGCAACTTCAATAGCCAGTGCTCAGGCGTAATTTCTGCATGCGCTCGCGTTTGACATAACGATGCCGCAGCTTCAAGCGCCTGTGCGCAATAAGGATTAAGACGCCTTAACAGCACTGCTGACTGATGTTCCATTTTTTCCTCACTCCCTGTATTCAGGCACGCTACCGCCCCTGGCCGTATCCGATGCCCATAAGGTAATATTGACGTTGTCACTCTCTGCTGAACGTGCTATCCAGGCGCTCAGCAGAGGGCAAAAAAAAACGGATGAGGAAATCCTCATCCGTTTAAGCATTACGCGGTGGTACGCTCGTTCCAGGCGTCTGAATGGATGATATTGCCATCCTTGTATGTCCAGACGATCTTCTCGTAGCGCAGCTCAAGCTGCTCCAGGTGGTTGTGCTTCTCCTTGGCAGGGTCTTTGATGTCGTGCATCACTGGGTTTACTTTCACGACTTTGACGTTATGCAAAGTCGTATTGAAGTACTCCACTTCCTGACCCGCATCATTGATGCGATACCATTTAAATTCCGCCTGGCGTAAGGTCTGACCCGTGGTGACAGCCTTGTACAGATACGGGCTGGATGCATCGATTTCCTTGGTGAACATGAACGGCGTATGAACACGCGTCCCGGTCAGCTTACCGGTGTTATTATCGGTAGGGATGTACAGGTTATGTTCCTGAGCCACCACTTCGATACTGCCCTCACGTTCTTTCACATCAACAGAACCTTTGATGTCCGCGCCGCCGTCGTCCTTCAGCCATAAGTAGACTGGAATAGCCATAATTCTTTCTCCATTTTTTACTTCGCTAATGCGTCACCGCCTTCCGGTGACAGTTCCTTCATACCCGGCGTCCGACAGGCATCAGCCTGTGGCACCAGACTGATTTCTACACGACGGTTGGCAGCCCGGCCTTCCGGCGTATCGTTTGTTTTATCGGGGTGCGATTCACCGTAGCCCTGAACGGCAAAGCAACTCTCAGGTACATCGCCGGTGTCACGCATCCAGTCACGAACGGACTCCGCGCGTTTGAGAGAAAGTTGCTGATTTGATTTCTCATCGCCAACATCATCGGTATGCCCAGCGACAACAATCAGCCAACCCGGTTTGGCTTTGATATTGACCAGCGCGGCGATGAGAATTTTTGTTGAGTCCGCTTTTAAGGCCCATTTGCCGGTATCAAACAGCGACATACTGTCGAGACGGACGGTTTGCGGTACTGCGATCTTCGGTTTTGCAGGAGGCACCCAGTCACTGATAGCCGCCCGAAGCGGAGGAATCAGTCTCATACCCTGATATAGGCCCATTGAAAGAGAAAGCGGTTCACCACGCTGGTACCAACGATCAAGTCGCTCGACATCACGCCACAGTTGGTCCTGAGCCTGAATTTTAGGTTCGACGGGATTGCCAGTCAGACGGCTATATAAAGTCAGATGATCGTTTGTGACTCTGATCAGATGCTGGTTATTGATAAAACTGAACAGCATCGCCAGACCAACAAAAACACCACACAGCAAGCCACTCACGCCTACTGTGCGTTGAAATGCCGTTAATGCCCGGCGACGAGATAAAAAAGACAAAGCCAGATCCGGAAATGGCAGTAAAACGGATTCAGAAGTCACTGCAGGAGAAAGCGTTGTCTGACTGGCAATATGCTGCTGCCACAGATTATTTTCTCTGCCGCTTAAAGAAATGAAGCACACCACGCGCAAAGCTGAAAAAAGAGACGGAACATTATGCCCGGCATCACCTTGCACGATTTCTAGCCAATTCAATAAGTTATCCAGCCATATGGCATGGGTAAGATGAAAATGGCGAGCCGGACGCTCTTCCGAAGAGAATGGGGCAAAATCGTCTAAGCCCGTGGCAGACTGCACCTCCGCATCCTGAGGCGTACGAATAAACCAGCGCGCAGTTTCTTTACACTCAGGATAATTCAACCAACAGCACAACCATAACGGTGGTATTCCTGATAGCCAACGCCGACTCTGCATTACCACACGCCGCCAACTGAGCAGCATGTGCTTAAGCGCGTCTTCATCGTTATGCTGTTCCGGGGTCAACGCCAACATAACGGAAACCCGCATCAGAAGACCCGGACGTTGTACCGCTATTTGGCGAACCAGAACTGCAAAATGTTCCGGTGTCTGGACGCATAGATACCAGCCCTGTGAGCTTTCACAAGAAGCCCCCCGTGCGACAAACAATCGCTCACTATCACCACACACCAGTACCACCGGCCCGTGGAAACTTTCAGGAGGTAGAGGCACGTCAATACCCGAATGATCGGACGCAAGTTGGCTATAGCGACGCCAGCCATAAACGATCCCTGGAATGGCCACCACCAAAATCAGAACGCTAAGACCACCTCGCACACCGGTACTTACCGGGCTGAATCCCCAGATCAACAACAATGCCAACACGGTTGCCAGCAGGTAGTTCACGATCCCTCGTAACTGGATCATGTCTTAACCTTGTCCAATAAGCTTAGTAACCTGCTCCTGCAGGACGTGAGAAAATACCAGCCACATGGCGCCTAACGTCACCGCCCCCACAACCCAGGCCGACCACCAGCGATGCTGCCCACCAGAAAAACCTGAAGCCCGAATGACCACAGGAGCATCGTGCTTTAATTTAAAAGGCATAGCCTGAGCCGCCAGCGCTTCAAGCACATCCTCACGACGTTCATCTCCCTGCTCACGATAACGGCCAACAAAACCGAGCGTGACCGCACGATAAAAACAGGTTAATACCGCGATATCGGGAACGGGTTCCCGAAGTACCGTACGGATACGTTCCCAAAGCTCTTCTCCGGCGTTGGTGGTATTGAAATAGCGGGCTTGCAATGGTGTGGCCAGCCAGGTGATGTAACCGCTGTCCTGCCGATTACGGTTCAATACGCTTTCATCCAGTAATGCACATTGCGTATACAGCATGTGTTCAACGCTATGATCGCTGTATCCCATTTCACGTAAGGCTTCACGCGCAGAATCAACCCACTGACAGGCGCGCCGATAGAGCGCGGTCCCATCGTCTACGTCGGCGCCACTACGTAGCTGGCTTACGGCAAGCCAGGCCGGCCAGAAAACCTGATCGATGTCCTTCTTCATGTCGTTTAATCCCTTAATACTGCGAACAGCTCAAGTTGAATGTCTCCTAGCGTTCCTGGGACATAGAAGGCGCAATTACCCGCCTCCAGCATTGCCTGGGCAGCAGGATGATTAATCTCAAGCGCAAAATATTGGTTTTCCAGTCGTAACGGGATAGCCGCAGGTACATGAGTCAACGGTTTTAAAGGCACGCCGCTGAGCGCCACATTGACGACATCAGACACGTCGGCTCGGCTCCCTGCTTTGCAAAGCTGTGGAAACTGCGTCAGGAGTAAATGCGCAGGAAGATCCGAACGGACAGAAAGGTAAAAATCAGCCCCTTCACGCAATCGGGCATCCGCCAGAACGCCATACCAGAACTGTCGCTCCTGTATTAGTTCAATAGAGACAACACGAGAAGGCAGGCTGGCTTCCAGCAGTTCTACCAGCAGGGCAAACAATGGCGGGAATACGCGATCTGGATGGGTATGCTGATAAGGCGGTACAGCATTGACATCATGATCCAATGAAAACGTCAGGAGACTGCCTGCCAGTCGCGCCAGTTCTCGCCACAGTAGTTCAGGATGTCGTCCGGGATTTTCTAGCATTTCACTCAGCACGGGCTCCGCGCTATTGAGCGCATTTAGCAACCAAAAAAGCGATACGTCTGCTACGGCAAAATCTGCCATTCGTTCGTTACTTTCGCGTCGCAACGCCATCAAACGGCGGCATCTGGCCCGGATGCGGTGCACCAAATCGCTCAGTAAATTCATCAATAAGGGGCTTGCCGTGAGTGAAAGTGAAGGCGGTAAAAAATCCGCCGCAAACTCCCATTGCCCTTGGGTATTTCGAATAAGACAAGCGACCGGACAGCTCAGATAAGCACTGTTATCATCATGGGCATACCGCAGCGTTGTAGCATGTCGTAATACCGCCATATCAGTCCGTTCCTGGCCGGATAAGTCCTGGACCGGCAACCACTCCTGTTGCCATCGACATGGGCGGCTGACACTTCCCCCTAATGATAAATTACCGCCGTTTGCAGAAAGCAGCGGCAATGCCAGCACGACATCAACGCTGTTGTAGCCAGTGAGATGAGATAAATCACACGCCGGAGGCAGGTTGTCTGAAACACCCGTGTCCACTAACGTACCGTCAGGGAAACGCACGACCAGATTAACCGGATTCAAGCGAAAAACAGCCAGTGCGCTTTCGTCAAACTCTGCGCTGATGACTCCCCACGGAGATGACAGTGACATACGGGCAACAACGTCAGCCACATAAGCATCCCAGCGTGTTTGTTGCTGAAACTGTTGGGGGGCCAGAAAGGCCCCTTCGCTCCATAATGGACGATAAATCTTCATCGCACCTCCTGTGCTCGGTATCGTTAAGATTTCGACTTCGGCATCTGTGAAACCAACGACAAGCTGACGTCCATCCCCTCAACCTGGAAGTGAGGAATGGCATACAGACGCACACGGAAGAATCCTGGGTTATCCTCAATGTCCTCCACCACAACTCGCCCATCACGAAGCGGATGTGAGGCCTGCAAATCATCACCTGGATCCGTCATTTCGGTTACCAGACTGCGTAGCCAGTTGTTGAGTTCAAGTTCGAGCAAGCGACGATCTTTTGTCGTACCAATATTCTCGCGCTGCAAAATTTTCAGGTAATGCGCAATGCGGGAAAGCAGGAAGATATACGGTAGGCGTGAGTTAATTCGGCTGTTCGCTGTCGCTTCTGGGGTATCAAACTGAGCCGGTTTTTGCGCCGAGTTAGCAGAAAAGAAACAGGCGTAATCTCGATTCTTATAATAAGAAAGAGGAATAAAGCCAAGATTAGCAAACTCAAATTCACGGGTTTCAGGGATCATCACTTCAGACGGAATCTTCACCTGATTACCGGTACCCAAATCGTACAAATGGATCGGTAAGTCTTTAACCGCGCCACCTGCCTGTGGGCCACGGATCTGAACGCACCAGCCATTCTTGATAAAACTTTTCACCATGTTCACAGCAAAAGAGAAAGATGCACTGGTCCACAGGTATTTTTCGTGATCGGGACCTTTAACCTCTTCGACATAGTTAAAGCTACGTACCGGCACGGTATCAGGGCCATACGGCAGGCGGCCAAGTACCCGCGGCATTGTCAGCCCGATATAGCGGGAATCATCACTATCACGAAATGCTTTCCACTTGATGTATTCAGCACGTTCAAAATAGTCGTTGATATCTTTAATCGCGGCGACGTCTTCCATATTATCTTTCAGGAAGAATTTCGGGCCGACTGCGCCAATGAATGGCATATGACAAGCTGCTGAGACACCAGAAATATTGCGCAGAAGCGCAATATCTTGCGGGCTGTTGTCGAATTCATACGCGGAGATCATTGCAGCAATAGGCTCACCGCCAGGCTGATCGTATTCTTCAATATAAACATGACGATACAACCCACTCTGGATGAGCTCCGGCGCATCGTCAAAGTCATCGCGTAATGCGTCTTTACTGATATCCATCATTTCGACGCGAACGTTACGGCGAAAATCGATACCCATAATCATCGAATGCAAACCGCGCCAGAGCGATTCCTGCTTTTGGAATTCAGCATGGTGCATAACTTCATTGACCTGATCGCTAATCTGTTTGTCCAGACGCGCAATTTGGTCATCAAGTAGCGTTTTATCCAGACGCTCCAGTGGTTGTGTCGCATCTGCCAGACATGAGACTAAAACCTGAATGGCAGCGGTCACACGTTCAGCCGGAGCCGCATCGGAAAGCGCTTCATCACTCTGCCACGCATCGACATTTTTCAATGAAGAAACCGGAGCAAGATTAATTTTGTCAAAGAGGGACTGATAAACACTGCGCTCACCCGTCGTGGTGGTGGCCGCAGCTGAAGAGGTATGTTCCTGAACAGACATCAACATATTCCTTTAATGATCCTTTACTATTCCAGCCGCTTAAGCGGAGGAAACCCTGTATAGCGTTAAATCTCTTCTGGCATCATTGTTGCCAACTCATCACGCAACTCCTGACTCAGGGCAGGATCTTTAAGGACGATTTCCAGCTCACGGCGAAATGCTGCGTTATCAAGTAAGTTAGATTTCAAATCGCGCAGTAAATTACGCATTGCCAATAGCACGCGGAGTTGTGGGATATTTCGCGCTACCTGCTCCGGTTCAAAATCACGGATATCCTTAAAAGTAAGATTAATCTCTTCATTTAAACCGTCACCCGCCAACGTATTTTCCACACTCAGGCTCACGGTTGGAGAGAACTTTGCTAACACGTCATTGAAATTATTTTTATTAATATCAACCTTTTCACGCTCAGATAATGGTCGCTGTTCTTTACCATTACTGAAATCACCCACGGTCAAAAGTTTTAACGGCAGTTCAACCTTCTTCTGAACGCCTCCGGTGTGTAGATCCAACTTAATGTTAACGCGTGCCGTCGGCACTTCATTCTGAAAACTGTCACCCATACGTCCCTCTCAAACCGGTGAGTCCTACCGGTATATCACTTTTCCCAATGGTGCATTTTCCCTTTCCAATCACTCACAGCCTGACACCGTTGAGGGCGTTTCCTGCGTATGACGACCAGTGACTGTCAATAAGAATTAATGATTATAATTAGTATGCTAAGGTAATCCGATATTTTATAGACATTAAAAACTGATCGATATCACTATTTCGTCAAATAACACATTAATATTATTTATTTAATAAAGACAACCAGAAGGATTACATCTAATACAAACAAATAAAAATAATTAAAACAAAAATCATTCACTGAACTAATGAAAAAAATAAATACAACCACTTCACACGATGAATATATGAATGATTTAATATATCCACCACAACCAGACTAAATATAATCACAGTCAATATGACAATAAATAAAAAAGCCGGAGGCATGCCCCGACTTTTAGCGCAATCAGAAACAGACCTGAAAGGTTACGCCTCTTTCACTACAATCAGCGGTTCGATATCACTCTCTTTTTTAATCACCAGCGAATCGTCACCGCGCAGGCAGGTGCCGCCGTAGTTACCGCCCACGGTGAACGTGCAAACCTGAATATATTTACCGGCAACGTTGGGCAGACACCAAAGTTGCTGATAAATGTTCTTCTGTTCAGCAAACTTACCGCTGGTCTTATCGAGCAGTTCTTCCTCGTGACTGACCAGATCGATGTTGCTGCCACAACGTCCTGCAATAGGTTTCACGGCATAACCGGTTCTCGCCAGCTCGTCGTTAACAGTGAAGTCAGTATCAAGCAGATAGCGATGATGAGGGAACAGTTGCCACAGGATCGGTAATATTGCCTTGTTGCCGGGAATAATCGTCCACAACGGCTCGAAGACCAGCACTTCCGGGCGCAGCAGAACATCAATCAGTCGTACTTCTTGATGAGTATGCCCGGTACGAATTGGCACCGCAGCGTATTCGGTTTCGCTCACCTCACGCACCTGCTCGATCGCGGTTTCCCATGCCCAGGTTTTCCAGACGCAATTCACCAAACGACCATCGCCGTCAATCAACTGGCCGGCATCATCCCAGCGTAATTCGTCCAGTCCGCGGAGGATTTTGCTGTCAAACCCGGCCTGATGCAGCGCCTGCTGCATAAACTGCGCATGGTAGTTCTCTTCAATGTCCTTGTCCTGCATGATGTGAACGAAAGGACGCGCACGACTGTGCTTCCAGGCGCCGGCCAGTTCGTTGATCAGCCCTTCTGCCGGATTGTGCCCCTGCCCACGGTAGCCTTGCTCAGCCCAGCGTTCAAGGATCAGGCCTGCTTCAGTATGGCACGATGCGGAATCGGCGTTGTACTCGTACACCTTCAGCCCGCGCTCATCCATACAAAAATCCATACGACCGGTGATCATATGATGGCGACGACGCTGCCAGGAGAGGCGCAGGCGTGGCCAGAGAATTTTTGGAATATCGAACAGTGCCAACAGGTTATCGTCTTTCAGCACTTTGTCGGTGGCGTGCAGATACATCAGATGCAGTTCGTTGGTCGCTTTAATTAGCTCCTGCTCCGCGCTTTCAGTAATGGTGAAGTACTGATGCGGATCCTGATTAATCACATGCCCGTTCGCCAGTACATAGGCTTTTTGCAGCGGATCCTGCTCGTTCAACCACTTACCGTCGAACTGCCCGCTATCTTCCAGACGCGCGCCACCAATCTTCAGGGTCTCGTGGTCGATCTCCGGCTGCGGCAGACTGTAGCGGGTATCGTCAGTCTGGATCATCCAGCCGAGGATCGTGGTGTCATCAAAGGTATCACGCAGGGTGTAGTGGCCATTTTCAACCACCATCTCCAGCTCGCGGGTCCACTGCTGTCCGGGAGGCAGCGGTGTGTGGATCACGTTCTGTTCAGCAATGCGGATTTTGTTTTCCAGCAACTGGGTGACGACCGCCACATGGCCCGTTTCGTTGAACTCACCGCCTTTTTGCCAGATAAGTAGAGCGCCTGCTACCGGCGCGCGGGGTGAGCCATTAGGGAATGCTTGTAACGGCAGAATATTGTCGTTCACTACTTCGCGCAGGAAACGCAAGGAGAAGATCTCCCAGGCCATACCCACATCGGTGAAGACTACGCCATAGTTGAGAAAGAGAAAACGGCGCGCGAACTCGACGCACTGCCATTTGTGGCCCATGTATTCGTCGTCGATATAGCTGCGAAACGCAGCATCATCGTCGTAGTCCCGTGGGTCAAGGGAGCTGTAATCTGAAGAGTAGATTGCTACGCCGCCGGGGGCGTAGCCCAATAATGTCCCGAATGGGGCATCCTGACTGGTCGTTCCTTTGCTCATGCACCTTACCTCAAAACAATACAGCCTGAGCAGGGTGGCGTGAATTTTTCGCTCTGATTGCCTGCTCTGCGACACTAACCGGACAGAGGTCGACTTATCATACACCTCAACGCAGCGGCTGGCGCTCAGAGGCGAAAAATTCGTAGCAGGAGCTACGCTTTACTGAGGATAATCGGCACGCTTTTATATGCCGGGGTCAGACTTTCCGTATCGACCGCATCGAGCGACAGCAGCACATTCGCTTCCGGCAGATACGCGCCGATCGAACCCGCCGCCATGTCGTAAATGACGACCGTTAGCCCGTGCATCATACGATCCACGCAAGGCTTACCGTGGTCATCCAACGCTTGGACGTTAACGACATCGCCCTGAGTCAGCCCGCGGGCCGTTGCTTCCACGGCGCTTAAAAACACCACATCACGTCGCCCGCTAATGCCACGATAGCGATCGTTCATGCCATAAATAGTAGTGTTGTACTGATCGTGGCTACGCAGTGTGGCCAGCACCAGCGCCTCAGCAGGCTGGTTTTCCCGCTCGACTGCACGCTGGCGACTGACGACAAAATTGGCTTTACCGTTTGCGGTGTACCATTCACGCCGCGAAGCCGGCGTATCCATACGAAATCCACCGGGTTCGGCAATACGCGCGTTATAATCGCGAAACGCCGGAATAACGGCCTCGATGGCGTCGCGAATCAACGCATAGTTCCCGGTCAGCGCTTCCCAGTTTACCGGCGAGTGGGGAAGCGTGGCGCGAGCCAGCCCCGCCACAATCGCCGGTTCCGATTTTAGCCATTGAGAGGCCGGTTTTAGCGCACCGCAGGAAGCGTGGACCATCGACATAGAATCCTCGACGGTTACTGACTGAATACCCGTTGCCTGCATATCGCGTTCGGTTCTGCCCAGCGCGGGTAGCAGATAGTTGTGTTTTGCCAGCAGCAAATGCGAACGATTGAGCTTGGTCGCAATGTGAACCTGCATATCCAGCTTTTTCATCGCCTCGAAGGTACGCTGCGGCTGAGGCATCGCCACCGCCAGATTCCCGCCCATGCAAATCAATGCTTTCGCCTCACCGCGCTCTATCGCCCGAATACTTTCCACGCTGGAGCGACCATGCTGACGCGAAACGTTGATAGAAAAATGCGCTTCCAGGCGCTGCAGGAAGTCTTCTGATGCCGCCTCGTTAATCCCTACGGAACGGTCGCCCTGCACGTTGGAATGCCCGCGCAGTGGGCAGATCCCCGCCCCCGGTTTGCCCATATTGCCTTTCAACAACAGCAGATTCACCAGTTGCTGGACGTTCTCGGTACCGTTTTTATGCTGGGTGATACCCAGTCCATAACAAATGATCGTCGCGCGAGATTTGTTATAGCTGTGTGCCAGATCTTCCATCTGGCTGCGCGTCAGGCCAGAGTCCTGCTCCAGTTCAGCCCAGCAACATTGGCGTAAATCGTCATACAACACCGAATAACCCGCGGTATGTTCGTCGATAAACGCATGATCGAGCGTCGGTTGTTGACCCAGCAAGATCCGCGCTTCATCCATTTCGATCAACGCCTTCATGATGCCTTTGAGCAGCGAGGCATCACCGCCCATTTTGACCTGGTAGTAATCGCTGCTAAGTGCTGTCGTCTGGCCGGTGAACATCTCTTTCGGGCTTTGTGGGAAGCTAAAGCGCTCAAGTCCGCGCTCGGTAAGCGGGTTAATGGAGATAATTTTAGCCCCGCGTTTGGCAACATCGCGTAACGTGGTCAGCATGCGCGGATGGTTGGTGCCAGGATTATGTCCGATGCAAATCACCAGCTCACACTGTTCAAAATCATCAAGCTCCACGGTCCCTTTCCCAAGACCAATGGCCCGCGTCAGCCCGGCACTGGTTGGGCCATGACACATGTTTGAACAGTCCGGGAAGTTGCTGCTGCCGTATTCGCGGGCAAACAGTTGATACAGGAACGCCGCCTCATTTGAGGTTCTACCGGAGGTGTAAAACTCAACCTGCTGTGCAGAGTCATAGCTGCGCAGTCGCTCGCCGATTTCCAGAAACGCAATGTCCCACGCCACGGCCTGCCAGGTATCCGTCACGGGATCGTATTTCATCGGGTGCGTCAAACGGCCTATATTTTCCAGCGCATAATCACTGTACTGCCAGAGTGCCGATACCGGGTGGCGGCTGAAAAATGCAGGTGAGGCTTTCTTACTGGTGGTTTCCCAGGACACTGCTTTTACGCCGTTTTCGCACAGTTCCATCGGCGCACGATGGCTCGGATCGGGCCACGCACACCCCGGGCAATCGAACCCTTTAACCTGGTTCATTTTGAACATCGCGATAATGTCGCGCGCGACGGCCTTTTGCGAAAACACCGAAGCAGTGACGGCTTTTACCGCGCCCCACCCACCCGCCGGGCCCTGATAACCGCTTACTCCTGGAACACCATTTTTCATTGTTACTGCTTTTTCACCGCCAATTATTGAGAGTAGTACGGTAGCAATTTCCGTCCAACATTGATTTCCTCTTCATGGAGTACGGTCTGCGTACAATGAATGGGTTAGATTTATCTTCCCCTTTCAGCACAACACGACATAAAGTCCCAATCTGTTAAATTGAGTTTTCCCTAACTGCTACACTGCTTCAACACAACCACTCAGAAGGCAGGTCACTATGTCAGACAATACTTATCAGCCCGCGAAAGTCTGGACGTGGGATAAATCCAACGGCGGTGCATTCGCCAACATCAACCGTCCGGTTTCCGGTGCCACCCACGAGAAAACGCTACCGGTCGGCAAGCATCCGCTGCAGCTCTATTCGCTGGGTACGCCAAACGGTCAGAAAGTGACGATTATGCTGGAAGAGCTGCTGGCGCAGGGCGTGACCGGCGCGGAATATGATGCCTGGATCATCCGTATTGGCGAAGGTGACCAGTTTTCCAGCGGCTTTGTTGAGGTGAACCCAAACTCGAAGATCCCGGCACTGCGCGACCATTCGCAAAACCCACCGGTACGCGTGTTTGAGTCTGGCGCTATCCTGCTTTATCTGGCGGAGAAATATGGTTATTTCCTGCCGCAGGATTTGCCAAAACGCACTGAAACACTGAACTGGCTATTCTGGTTACAGGGCGCAGCGCCCTTCCTCGGCGGCGGTTTCGGCCACTTCTACAACTATGCGCCGGTAAAAATTGAGTACGCGATCAATCGCTTCACGATGGAAGCCAAGCGTTTACTCGACGTTCTGGATAAGCAACTGGCGCAGCATCAGTTTGTGGCGGGGGATGAATATACCATTGCCGATATGGCCATTTGGCCGTGGTTTGGCAATGTGGTGCTGGGCAACGTCTATGACGCGGCAGAATTCCTTGATGCGGGGAGCTACAAACACGTTCAACGTTGGGCCAAAGAGGTTGCAGCGCGTCCGGCGGTTAAGCGTGGACGGATTGTGAACCGCACTAACGGGCCGCTGAATGAACAGCTTCATGAACGCCATGACGCCAGTGACTTCGATACCAATACCGAAGACAAACGCCAGGGCTAACGCAAGATTCCTTATCCGGCCTACATATAAGGCGTAGGCCTGATAAGCGAAGTCGTCACGCGCTGGTGACGTCGTAATCCATGCGGCGTAACGCGTCTAACGTGGCTTTGGCTTCATCTTCATCGATGATGCTCATAGCGAATCCTACGTGCACCAGTACCCATTGCCCGACCAGCTCAGCCGGATCGCCTTCACAAATCAGGGCAATGTTGACATCGCGCTTGATACCGCAAACTTCAACCTGCGCAAGCTGGTGAATATCTTCACCGACGGTCAGAACCTGACCCGGGACTCCAATACACATATCTGACTCCGTCCCATAGCAACCTATGGGCTATTCGACTTCAATACTTTTCACTTTCAGTGAATCGCCGCTTTCAACCCGCAAACGATCGCCCTGACAACGTGGACATTGCGCATCATGCTGGGTAATTTCCACAACCTGACTGCAATCCCAGCACCAGGCCTGAGCGGGTTTGTATTCAATGTGCAATGCACATCCCTGCGCGACCGTGCCCTGACAGACGATGTCAAAACTGAAACGAACGGCGCTCTCCTCAACGCAGGAGAGCGCGCCAATTTCCAGCCAAACGCCGGTAACACGTTTAACATCGTGCTGCTCTGCCTGCTGCTGAATAATCTCAACGGCGCTCTGGCAAAGCGACAACTCATGCATTTTCACAGCTCCGACGGCCCAACAGCAACGCGCGACGACCAAGTTGCGGTGCGTTCGGATCGCTCACCGGCAGCGATAACAACATTTTTGCGCAATCGTCAGTCAGGCGGACACCCTCTTGTGCCGACATGCTGTGCGAAAGCGGCGACATTAA
This sequence comes from Citrobacter sp. wls711, assembly GCF_005281055.1. Lineage (NCBI taxonomy): Bacteria > Pseudomonadati > Pseudomonadota > Gammaproteobacteria > Enterobacterales > Enterobacteriaceae > Citrobacter > Citrobacter sp. wls711. Next base: position 28,718 of record NZ_SZXC01000053.1, read on the forward strand.
CGAACAGGACAGGTATTGCGATACTCCATCTAGCTCGCCAACGGTAAATGTCATCTCACCATACGGTAAACGCAGCCCCATTTTCTCGCTGACTTTTCGCAGGGGCCAGATCTGATCTGGCCCAGGGAAAATCAGCGCGCTCAGCATCCAGGGCGTGATCACACACCCCGTCCACTGGCCTTCAAACAGCGTAAAATCAGAGACATACACCGGCATATTCGGATGCAGGAACGAGAGATCGTGCATCGAACGGCGGGCTACCTCTTCAAACGCGGCCTGAATCTGCGCTTTTGGGGCTGTCTGAAAGCCTAAAAACTCTTCAGACATGGGCCGCCTCCCGAGGGATGGCTTCCACACCCGATTCGCGCAGCGCGGCGAGAACCTGCTCAAGCGCAGGTTCAATCATGGCTTCAACCGTCGGCGTTAGCCCGATATGCGGCTCCAGCGATTCCGGAATAACGCCGACCAGAGTCAGCTTCTTCGGAAACTCGCCGGTAAAACGCAGGGCCGACAACACGTCGGCCAGGCCAAGCTGGTGCGGCGAGATTTTATTGGTAAACAGCGCCGGGATCTCTTCATCCCGCAGGACCATCATGGTTCCCGGCGTGCTTTTTCTCGACACAATGGCGTCAGCAATGATCAGATGATCTCTGTCCGCCATATCGCCGAGCAACTCCATCCCCGCTGTACCGCCATCCAGAACGTCAACGAAATCAGGCAGGATGTACCGTTGCTCTAATGCCTCAACGATACGTACCCCGATGGCTTCGTCAGTCAGCAAAATATTGCCGACCCCTAAGACTAATATCCGCATTACAGAACCTTAACTGAGACGACTTCGTTCCCGTCAACGTCCACCACATGCACCGCACATGACATACAAGGGTCGAAGGAGTGAATAGTACGCACCACTTCCAGCGGTTTGTTCGGATCGGCGATCGGTGTGCCTACCAGTGAACGCTCATACGGTCCCACTTCGTCATTAAAGTTACGCGGGCCAGAGTTCCAGGTTGAGGGGACAACCGCCTGATAGTTGCTAATAATACCGTCTTTAATCACCATCCAGTGAGAAAGCATACCGCGTGGTGCTTCGAGGAAGCCGACACCTTTGAACTCGCCAGTGGCCGGGATATTCGGTTTCACGAAGGTGGTGTGATCGCCTTTACCGATATTCACGATCAGCGCATTGTACTGATCCTGCAGAACATTCTGCAGTTCACAGCAGTGAACGGTACGACCAATGATACGACCCAGCGTAGAATGCAGCTGCGCCACTTCGATGGTTTTACCGGTCAGCTTGGTGTAAATCGCAATGATCTCATTCAGCTTGGCATGGGTAGACTCGCGTTTTGCCGCCAGTTTACACAGCATGTTAGCCAGCGGGCCTACTTCCACCGTTTTGCCGTAGAAGGTTGGCGCTTTAACCCAGGAGTATTTGCCATCGTCAGACCAGCCGGTGTAATCCGGAACCGTGGTGCCTTCCCACGGCGCCTGCGGCGCTTCGTCTTTGTACCACGCATGTTTCGCACTCTCCTGAATCCCTTTGATCAGGTATTCATCAGAATGAGAGGTGATCGGACGATAGGTCGACAGGTCTGCATCGGTAATGTAACCACCAGGGAACAGGAAGCTGCCGTTTTTGCCGTCAGTCGGGAATTCCGGCGCGCTCAGGTAGTTTACCGCACCCTGGCCGCGTTCCAGCCACTCCGGATAGAATGCGGCAATAACCGCGGTATCCACTTTGTACACCTGCTCAACAAAGTCGCTCAGCTTATCAATGAAGGACTTGATGTACATCAGACGTTCAAGGTTCAGCACGCCAAGACCGTCGAGGTTGATTGGGTTCGCCACCCCACCGACCGCCAGGTTCTGGATGTGCGGTGTTTTACCGCCCAGCAGCGCCACGACGCGGTTGGCATCACGCTGGCATTCCAGCGCCTGCAGGTAGTGTGCAACTGCAATCAGGTTCACTTCCGGTGGCAGTTTCATTGCCGGGTGACCCCAGCAGCCGTTGGCAAAAATACCTAACTGACCGCTGGCAACCAGGTCCTTGATCTTGTTCTGAACCTTAGTGAACTCTTCCGCGCTGTTCAGGTGCCAGGTCGACACGCCGTTCAGCATCGCCGAGGCTTTTGCTGGATCGGCTTTCAGTGCGGAGGTGATATCCACCCAGTCCAGCGCAGACAACTGATAGAAGTGCACGATATGGTCATGCGTGGTGTGCGCTGCCAGAATGATGTTACGGATGTACTGCGCGTTCACGGGAACATCAATGTTCAGTGCGCTTTCAGCAGCGCGCACGGAAGAGATAGCGTGCGTGGTGGTACACACACCACAAATACGCTGCACAATCATCCACGCATCACGCGGATCGCGATTCTTCACGATCTCTTCCATGCCGCGCCACATGGTACCGGACGCCCATGCTTTTGATACCACGCCATTTTCGATTTCGCAGTCGATGCGTAAATGGCCTTCAATACGGGTTACCGGATCAATAGTAATTCTCTGGCTCATGCTTTGCTCGCCTCATGACGATTTTGATCGTTTTGTTTTAAAGGAGGAAGTATCGGCAGTAGACGAATGAGTACGATGTATGCACAAATCTCAATAGCCACAAAACCAATAGAAATCAACAGTTCTTCCCAGGTCGGGAAGTAGTGGTAGCCACCACCAGGATTAAACGCCACCAGCGAATAGGACAGACGCCATGTCGCACAACCCAGCAATGCGCTCAGCGCAGACAGGTACAGCATGCGCGAGTCATTTCGCAGTTTCGCGATACGCAGTACCACCAGCGGGAAGACCATCAGCACAACCTCAAGCCAGAACATGGCTGAGTAGAAATCGCCTGCAAACGCATACGACAACTTGTCCCGATAGATCAGTTCACCAAAGCGTAGAACCACGAAGATCGCCAACAAGACGCTAATCGTATTCGTCAGTTTGATGAACAAACTCTTCTCGTCCGGCCCATTACCTTTCAGGCCGCTTTGTACCAGCGAACCTTCAAAGATGACTATCGAGAAGCCCATTATAAAGGCGGTAAGCACCGAGAATAGCGGCAGCATTTCATAGGCTTGCCACAGTGGATGCACCTTATTACCGGCAGAAATCATCAATGAACCCATTGAAGACTGGTGCATTGTCGGCAGCAGTGCGCCGAGGGCGATAATAAAGAACATCACTTTGTTCAGACGCTTGAGCGAAACTTTCCACCCCAGGCGTTCAAACAAGGCCGGCGCAAATTCCAGCGCCATGATGCCGATATAAATGGTCATACAGACTGCCGTTTCGAACAGCACCGAGTTCACGTTAAAGTGGCCCGGAATGTAGAAATACGGCAGGTTCCAGTAACGACCGACGTCAATGGTGATCGACAGGCCCCCCAGAGAATAACCAAACAGGCTCGCCAACAAGGCTGGGCGCACCAGCGGGTGATATTCCCCTTTGTTGAAAACATAGACCGCCCATGCCAGTGCCCAACCGCCACAGGCAAAACCGGTGCCGATCAACAGGTCAAACGCGATCCATACACCCCACGGGAATCCACCGTTCAGATCGGAGACTGAGCCCAACCCGAAGACCAGACGTTTTACGATCAGGAGCATACACAGGACGATTAACGGCCCAAAAATAATGACCGGCTTGCTGATTATTCTTCCGCCCAGCGGTTTAGGATCATGACTCATGATCGTCTCCTCCATCGTGATGGTCGTTTTTCATATTACGACGAACCAGCACGGTTATGCCCGCCAGCGCTGCCAGGGGTAAAATCATGCCCTTATACAGGGAATGTTGAACATGCTCAGAACGCGCACCGGTTGACAGGTCAGCCAGCTGTGGGAGATCCAGATTTTCATAAGGAACGCCCGTCAGTACCAATACCTGCGTACCGCCGCCTTCTTTCTCGCCGTACAGGTGCGGGTAATATTTCGGCACCGTGTGCAGATAGGTATCGCTGTCTTTCACCGTCTGACGCGGATAGTGGTATTCGCTGCCAGGCTTCAGCGCCAGGCGTTTTTTCGCCTCAGCCATCAGCTCTTCGCGCGTACCAAAAATCACCGCACCGGCAGGACACACTTCAACACAGCCCGGTAAACCACCTTTATCCAGGCGCTCTACACCTTTCTGGTTACACAGCTCGCACTTATGGAGTGCACCAAACGGGTTGTTGTAGTCGTATTTAGGCACGTTGTACGGACAAGCGACCATGCAGTAACGGCAACCGGTACAGACATCTTTGTCATAGTGGACGATGCCGGTTTTCGGATCTTTTTTCAGCGCGGAGACCGGACAAACAGAAACGCAGTTCGGATCGACACAGTGCATACATTGTTTCTTGATGTACGCGTAGCCGTTCTGCTCCTGGTCTTTGTTAACGCCTGTTCCACTACGCCACACCTGAATGATGTTATTGGTGTACGGTGACAGTTTGTCGTTGTTCGACCAGGTCTGCTCCCCCTCAGGGTTGCGCGCCGGGAAATTGATGTCCTGACACTTGGTGACACAGGCCTGACAGCCAACACACAGCGTCGAGTCATACAGCATCCCAAGGGAACCCGGGATCGGCGGACGGTTTTCTGCAGCCGCATGGCTGACGGACGGCGCAGCGCCCAACAGCAATGCTCCGCCAGAAGCTGCTTTAATAAAGTTACGTCTGTTCACGGTTATTCTCCCCGTGAGTCAGCGTTATCTTTCTTTTGCTGACGTCCCAGTTCACGTACCGCCATCACGCTGACGCCGGCCACCAGTCCAACTACGCCACCCAGCAGCCCAATAGCCCCAGCAGAAATGTTGCCACCTTCTTTCAGGTTGACATCCGGCTTCTCTGAACGCGGAGTTTGGTTTTCCACAGAAGCGAGTTGGTGAATGCCTTTATGGAAACCGACGCCTTCTTCGTTACAGCCGTAGCAAGGGTGACCGATCGCCACTGGCCACACGCCGCCAACATCACAGAACTGTAACGTTGAGCAGTTGCCGTAGGTTTCTGGCCCTTTACAGCCCAGATGGTAGAGGCACCAGCCTTCACGATGGCCTTCATCGCCGAACTCTTTAGCAAAACGACCCGCATCAAAGTGCGGACGACGCTCGCAGTGTTCGTGGATCAGACGACCGTAGGCAAACGTTGGACGGTTTTTCGCATCCAGCTTCGGTGGCTTACCGTAGGTGATGATGTGTGCGACCGTTGCGAGGAAGTTATGCGGGTTCGGCGGACAGCCTGGAATATTGATGATGGTTTTGCCTGGCAGGACTTCCTGCAAGCCAACTGCCCCCGTTGGGTTAACGCCCGCGGCAGCAACACCACCCCATGCGGCACATGAGCCGATAGCAATGATCGCCGCAGCGCCTTCGGCCGCCTTGCGGATATGATCCACAATAGGCTCACCGGCAACCATGCAGTAAACACCGTTATCTTTCAGTGGGATAGAACCATCTACGACCAGAACATACTGCCCTTTGTACTTCTCCAGAGCGTTATGTTTGTTCTCTTCAACCTGGTGGCCGAAGGCGGCGGAAAGCACCTCATGGTATTCCAGAGAGATCGTCTCCAGGACGAGGTTTTCCACGGTAGGATGTGTCGCACGAAGTAGCGATTCAGTACAGCCCGTACACTCCTGAGCACCAATCCAGATAACCGGCGGGCGCTGAGGGCGGGATACTGATTCCGCCATTTCTGCGGCGGCTTTGCTACTGAGCCCCATGGTAGCGGCCAATGCTGCACAAAGCTTCATGAAATCACGGCGATTAATGCCGTTCGAATTGATGAGAGAGTTATCTCCAGTCATTTTATTGTTATTCCGTTGCGAAGACCTGGCTTTTATTTTGCACCATCCGCATGTTGCTTATTGCGATCGGCGCGCCATTACCACACTTTTTATATGGTTATGTGCATTATAATACTTCGGCAGGGCAACAAAACGAAGGTGTAGGTCAATAGTGTAATTAATTAAAGCAAGATAATACCCCTTTCGGATCAAGCTTCGAGCCGATAGCCGGCCATGAAAAAGCGAATTGTTGTACTGGACTGGTTCTCCTTGAAGAAATCCATCACCATTTCTTTATCCAGCCCGTAGCGGCGCGTGAGGATCCCCGCCTCCCACGCACTCAGTTGCCGATCGCCCGTTCGTTCAAACATCCGATGTGAAAAGCCCAGCACAAAGCCACGCTTATAGTCAGCACAAAAATTCGCCACCGTTCGCGCGCTATCTGCACTTGAGGCGTTTAATCCTGCCATCAGGCCTTTTCCAAAATGGTTATCCATGCATTACCTCCAATCGCTATATAATAAATTATATAGCGATTTTTTAAGCAAAGGCCAGAGGTATCACGCACTTTTTTGTGCCAGATTAAAAGGCCACCCATTCATCCGGTTTAGATGCTTTAGGCGCAGCGCTTTCTTCGGCGGGTAAAACGGTGTTGGTTGGTGCATGCTGCACGTCACTTGCGGAAAGCCGGAACTGCTGAACGGCACGCTGCAGGTCTTCGGTTTGTCGCTCCAACGCCACTGCCGCCGCCGATACCTGCTCCACCAGCGCGGCGTTTTGTTGGGTCACGCTGTCCATTTGTGTGATCGCGACGCTCACCTGTGAGATGCCTTTATTCTGTTCTTCAGAGGCGGAGGCGATCTGTTTCATGATCGCCGTGACTTCGGTCGCTCCGCGCAGAATAGCGTCCATCGTCAAGCCGGTCTCCTTGACCAGACGCGCGCCCTGATCGACACGGCGCGCCGACTCGCCAATCAACGTCTCAATCTCTTTCGCCGCGCCTGCGCTGCGACTGGCAAGATTTCGCACCTCACCGGCAACCACCGCAAAACCACGGCCCTGTTCGCCCGCTCGGGCCGCTTCGACGGCGGCGTTGAGCGCCAGGATGTTGGTCTGGAAGGCGATACTGTTAATGACCGAAGTAATCTCAGCGATCTGCTTCGAGCTGGCAGCAATCCCGTCCATCGTATCGACCACCTGTGAAACCAGCGTGCTGCCTTTGCCTGCCGTTTCTGATGCCGTATCAGCAAGCTGGCTGGCCTCACGCGCATTTTCGGCGTTCAGTTTTACCGTTGCGGTGAGTTGCTCCATGCTGGCGGCGGTCTCTTCCAGCGCTGCGGCCTGCTCTTCCGTACGCGAAGAGAGATCGTTATTGCCGCTGGAAATCTCCGTCGCGCCGCGCCAGATGTTGTCGCTACCTGAGCGAATCGTACTGACGGCTTCACGCAGGCTGTCCTGCATCGCACTGAGTAAAGGCACCAGTTGCCCCACGCAGTTACGACCAAATTCTTCAATCGGATGGCTAAGATCGCCCTGAGCAATCTGGCGGAACTGCTGGCGAATGCGTGCCAGCGGCTTCACCATCATTGATACAAGATAGCGGTCGGTAAAAATAAGAATGGCAATACCGAGGATAACGGCGGTGATAATCAAGGTACGGATAATCGACGTTTTACCGTCGACCATAATCCGGGTCGCATCCAGTCGCTCACCGGCGGCGGTATTAAACCGCTCGGCGCTGGCACCAAAGTCGCGGCTTAGCGCCGGTGTCACGGTGCTGGCATGCTCTGACCAGGCGGTAAGCGATCCCTGCTGCGCCAGTTGCATTTGCGGGATCACGCCTTTCTCCAGCAGCGCTTGCCACGTCGTCAGCACCGCGGTGGCAATTTCCGCATCCATCGGCCCCGGCGACAGCGTTTTCATCTGCTCAAGTTTGTTACGCAAACCATCCAGCGATTGCTGAGCCGGACCAAAGTCAGGCGCTCCGCCGCCAATTTTGACATCCACAGCTCGGTTTAGCCGTGTGACAAAGCGAAAGTACTGATCGTTCCCCTGACTAAGAACCGTCATCTGCTGTACGAGATGACGATCAATCTCATTGCCTGCTGATATTTTGGATAACGAATGGAGGCTAAATAACCCCACGCCCGACCAGAGCAGGCAAAATAGTCCCAGTATTGCCAGCATGACGATACGAATAGTGAAGTTTTGCAGCAAACGCATAATAGTTTCCTTGCCGTAGATGAGGATTTTCGCCATCAGGCGAGTCTTATCCTTGTTATCGGCAGGTCACGAAGAAGATATAATGTGTTGTTTATTTTTTTACTTTTTTAAGCACATCAACCATTGCTGATTCTCCCCGTTATATCGATATGAAGGCTAATAAAAACAGCAATTATTATTACATGGGAAATCAATTCCATGTGTTAAATAAGGGAGCGGTTATCTGGCCCGACACCTGAAGGATGCTTTTTAACACGAAACACAACTCTCAGTTTTTCATCTCAATGTGACCTGGTGAACGGGATAATCATCGTGAAACAGCTAGAATAGAAACGTCGTTTCGAAATTCACCTGCACGATTAACCTGCACTAAGGAGATCTCATGGCCTGGTTTGCCAACCCTGAACGTTATGAGCAGATGCTCTATCGCTACTGTGGCCGCAGCGGTTTGCGCTTGCCTGCACTGTCGCTGGGTTTATGGCACAGTTTTGGACACGTCCAAGCACTGGATTCACAACGTGCCCTGCTGCGTAAAGCATTTGATTTAGGCATCACGCATTTCGATTTAGCCAATAACTACGGGCCGCCGCCGGGCAGCGCTGAAGAAAACTTCGGCCGATTATTGCGTGAGGATTTCGCGCAGTACCGTGACGAATTAATCATCTCTACCAAGGCTGGCTACGACATGTGGCCGGGACCGTACGGTTCTGGCGGCTCGCGTAAGTATCTGCTTGCCAGCCTCGACCAGAGCCTGACACGCATGGGCCTGGACTACGTCGATATCTTCTATTCTCACCGCGTTGACGAAAGCACGCCAATGGAAGAGACCGCTGCGGCGCTGGCTCACGCCGTGCAAAGTGGCAAAGCGTTGTATGTTGGTATTTCATCTTATTCCCCGGAGCGCACGCAAATAATGGCCGACCTGCTGCGGGAATGGAAAATTCCGCTGCTGATCCACCAACCGTCCTACAACCTGCTTAATCGCTGGGTCGACAGCAGTGGCCTGCTGGATACGCTGGACACAAACGGTATTGGTTGCATCGCCTTTACCCCGCTGGCTCAGGGGTTGCTGACGGGGAAATACCTGAACGGTATTCCAGAAGGCTCGCGCATGCAGCGTGAAGGGAAAAAAGTCCGTGGCCTGACGGAAAATATGCTGACGGAAGAGAATCTTAACAGCCTGCGGTTGCTGAACGAGATGGCGCAACGGCGTGGACAGTCGATGGCGCAAATGGCATTGAGCTGGCTACTCAAAGATAATCGCGTGACGTCAGTGTTAATTGGCGCCAGCCGTCCCGAGCAGTTAGAAGAAAACGTTCAGGCGTTGAATAACCTGACGTTCAGCGCTGAAGAACTGGCGCAGATAGATAAGCACGTCGCCGACGGCAAGCTCAATCTGTGGCAGGCCTCATCAGATAAATAATCGTCTAAACAGTGTGCCGGGGGCGGCGTTGTCGACCCGGCTGTCATCGTTTCATGTTGGTCAGTTCAGAGGCGAATGATATACCTTAAACCTCTTCGGCATTGATGGACGGGCGCTGGAACTCTGGCCACACCAGGGCGACGAGTGCAGGATAGGCTTCCAGGCTGAACTCCCTGAAACATTGACGTAAATTGAGCACATCTAAATCGGCGTGCGGGACTTTCTCTCCGCTCAGGCAGCGTTTTTTGATGTTGTCGTAATATTTGTAGACCGCTGAATTGAGATCGCTGCAGCGCCGCTGTGCATCAAATAGCCCTGGCGTTTCATTTAACTCCATCATGGTCATCCGCTTTATTGTCGAGTGGATAAAATCAATATATTCATGATTGACCCGCCAATACCATACCGGCGTAATTGAATTCATCAATGCTGAGAAATGATCTTCCCCCTCTTCTTTGCTCAGCGTTTCCAGTTTGGGATACGAGGTCAGTTCCTCATTCGATCGATTTTTATTTGCACCGCGCATCAGCACAAGAACCCCGCAGGTAAGCAATAGCAGGGTAATAACAGAATAAAATATACTGTTCATATACAGGCTCCATTTTTTTTGATTTTAAAATTACCCCATGCTATTGTCAACGCAGCCTGTCTTATTAAAAAAAACTTACCTCACTGGCAGTAAAGGATATTTCAACATGCTTCCCGAGCATCTTGTTCCCTCTCGTTTTCATTTATCTACATCCCCAACCAATACTGATACCGTAGAAAATAGTGAAAATTTGACTCAGGGAAAGACAACCTTAAGCGAGTTTGAAGCGGATATTTTAATTAGTGCCACCGCTACCGGTCAGACCCGTAACATGTTATTTGAAGAATGTGACCGCCATTTAAAAGAGCGACTGTTTCGCGCAGCAAAAATCGAATCATTCATCCGTCTGCTTAATTCACTGCAAGCAGAAGGTGACATTAACGCACAAGAATTAAGTAAAATTTTGGCAAAAAACACTGCGTTAATAAATGAGCAGGGCAATAAAATTTGGCTTAATTTACTGACTCGCGAAACCAGCGATCCGATTTTTTATTCTCTGGAAGAGAAATAAAATGAAAGATGCTGAGGATAACAACGTTTATTTGGCTTTAGACAACTATAAAAGTGACGAATTTGTCTTAAAGCAGAATCTGGATATCTTAATTGCCAATAAAAATGCCACGCTGGAGAGCGTGGCTCAGGAAATGGTATCAATACCCGCAGCCCTGGTACGCATGAAGTGGCAAAACCGCCGGGAAATCTATGCTCTGCAAGCCAAAGAAGAGATCTACGGTGCCACCATTGAAGCCATTATTGCCCAACAGCCGGCGCTGCGGGACAAAATCATGGCCCGTCTGGAAAGCGCGTACCAGCATTTACTCGCGCGAGAAACGGCGACATTGCGCCTGACGCGTAAGCTATCTGAAGGGAGTTATGCCGCGACCAGAGTCACTACCGTCGCGCTGGACGAAAAGAAATGAGGGGATGGAGGAAGCCGAAAGAGGAGGCCGGGTAAGGTGAAACCCTTCACCCGGCAACAGAGATTACTTCGCTTTCACGGTCTCTTCACCAACCAAACCAATCTTCAGGAAACCTGCCTGATGCAGCGTATCCATCACTTTCATCATGGTTTCATAGTCGACGGTTTTATCAGCCCGGAAGAAGATAGTGGTATCTTTCTTGCCTTCTGTCAGCGTGTTTAGCGCGTTAATCATAGTTTCATCGGTCACCTGATCGTTGCCGATAAACATCGTGTTATCCGCTTTCACTGACAGGTAAACCGGTTTTTCAGGACGCGGTTGCGGCGTGCTGGTCGAAGCCGGTAGATTCACCTTCACATCCACCGTTGCCAGCGGCGCGGCCACCATAAAAATGATCAACAACACCAACATAACATCGATGAACGGCGTGACGTTGATGTCGTGCATTTCACCGTTATCGTCCAGGTTTTCATTAAAACTCATTGCCATGGAACATTATCCTACACGTAATTTCTGCGCAGCGCGTACCGGATGCGCCGCAGCGCTTGCACTCAGGTCCAGATCGCGACTTTGCAATAACAGCACCTGTGCCGCAACATCACCCAGCATGGCTTTGTAGCTGCCAATCTGACGGGCGAAGATGTTGTAGATAACAACAGCAGGAATAGCGGCAACCAAACCAATCGCGGTGGCTAACAGCGCTTCTGCAATCCCCGGCGCAACCACGGCCAGGTTCGTCGTTTGCGTTTGTGCAATACCGATGAAGCTATTCATGATGCCCCATACTGTACCGAACAGACCCACAAAGGGAGAGATAGCCCCAATGGTCGCCAGGTATCCATTACCCCGCCCCATATGACGCCCTACAGCTGCAACGCGACGTTCCAGGCGGAACCCGGTACGCTCTTTAATCCCTTCGTTGTCATCGCTGCCTTCTGACAGTTCCAGCTCGTTCTGCGCTTCGTTAATTAACATTGCGCCCAGGCTTTTGGCATCAAATCCAGCGGCAATCTCACTTGCCTGGTCTAAAGAGCGGGCATCTGCCAGCAGTTGCTGTTCGCGCTTAAGACGGCGCTTCTGCGTAAAGAACTCAAGGCTCTTACTGAAGAAGATAGCCCAGGTGACCACGGACGCCAAAATTAGCCCAATCATCACGCACTTAACCACGATATCGGCGTGCTGATACATACCCCAGACGGAAAGGTCCGTCTGCATCAAATTATTACCCACTCTGTATCTCCAGGACGCAAATCACAAAATCTGAGCGTAATGATATCAAAAAGACGTCGAATTGATAGTCGTTCTCATTACTATTTACATAGTGCCGCACCTTTGGTTTCTTTTCCTTGCGCTTACGCAGTAAAAAAGTCAGCAGACACATTTTGGGACTATTTTCTACTTTATGGCCCTTCTGCAGGATGCGTCGCCGAAGATCCATGCTAGTTTAGACATCCAGACGTATAAAAACAGGTAACCCAACATGGCAGACAAGCATCTTGAGACCAAACTCGTTCAGGCAGGACGCAGTAAAAAGTACACGCAGGGTTCCGTCAACAGCGTGATCCAACGCGCCTCTTCACTGGTATTCGAATCCGTTGAGGCTAAAAAACAGGCCACCCACAACCGCGCTAACGGCGCACTTTTTTACGGACGCCGCGGCACGCTGACGCATTTCTCCCTGCAGGAAGCCATGTGCGAGCTGGAAGGCGGCGCGGGTTGCGCCCTGTTTCCCTGCGGCGCCGCAGCCGTTGCCAACACGATTTTGGCCTTTGTTGAACACGGTGACCACGTGCTAATGACCAACACGGCCTATGAGCCGAGCCAGGATTTTTGCACGAAAATCCTCGGCAAGCTCGGCGTAACCACCGGCTGGTTCGATCCGTTAGTCGGTGCCGATATTGTGAAGCACATTCAGCCGAACACCAAAGTGGTATTTCTGGAATCTCCCGGCTCCGTCACTATGGAAGTGCATGATGTTCCGGCGATTGTCGCCGCCGTCAGAAGCGTAGCGCCGGACGCCATCATCATGATCGATAACACCTGGGCTGCCGGGGTGCTGTTCAACGCGCTGGATTTTGGAATCGACATCTCAATTCAGGCGGGCACCAAATACCTGATTGGCCATTCCGATGCAATGGTCGGTACGGCGGTATCAAATGCCCGCTGCTGGGACCAACTGCGCGAAAACGCCTATTTAATGGGGCAAATGCTGGATGCCGATACCGCCTATATGACCAGCCGCGGACTGCGAACTCTGGGCGTTCGTCTGCGCCAGCATCACGAAAGCAGCCTGAAGGTTGCCGAATGGCTGGCCGATCATCCGCAGGTCGCCCGCGTCAACCACCCCGCGCTTCCCGGCAGCAAAGGGCACGAATTCTGGAAACGCGATTTTACCGGCAGCAGCGGTCTGTTCTCGTTTGTGTTGAATAAGAAGCTGAACAATGACGAGCTGTCAGCGTATTTGGATCACTTTACGCTGTTCAGCATGGCCTACTCCTGGGGCGGGTTTGAGTCACTGATTCTGGCCAATCAACCCGAACACATTGCCGCCATCCGTCCTGAAGGCAACGTGGACTTCAGCGGAACGCTCATCCGTTTACACATCGGTTTAGAAAATGTTGACGATCTGATTGCGGATTTAGCCGCCGGATTCGCCCGAATCGAGTAACATTGCCGCAGTTGGACATATATGCAGACACTTCTGGTGGAAAAGTCTGTAATTGTTGCGTCCGGGATCAAGGCATCCCGGGCAATTCAGGAGTACAATCCACACATAAACGCTGTTCCACAGGAAAGTCCATGGTCGTCATTCAAGATATTATCTCCGCGCTCTGGCAACACGATTTTGCCGCGCTGGCAGATCCGCACGTTGTGAGCGTGGTGTACTTCGTCATGTTTGCCACGTTGTTTTTAGAAAATGGTCTGCTGCCTGCTTCCTTTTTACCCGGAGACAGCCTGCTGTTACTGGCCGGGGCGCTGATTGCGCAGGACGTAATGAGCTTTATCCCGACGATTGCTATTCTGACTGCCGCAGCCAGTCTGGGCTGTTGGCTGAGCTATATTCAGGGGCGCTGGTTGGGTAATACGCGGACGGTGAAAAGCTGGCTGGCGCAATTACCTGAAAAATATCATCAGCGTGCCACCTGTATGTTTGACCAACACGGTCTGATGGCGCTGCTCGCTGGACGTTTCCTGGCATTTGTTCGCACCCTGCTGCCGACAATGGCGGGAATTTCCGGTCTGCCTAACCGCCGGTTCCAGTTCTTTAATTGGTTGAGCGGCCTACTGTGGGTCACCGTGGTCACCAGCTTTGGCTATGCGCTCAGCATGATCCCGTTCGTTAAACGCCATGAAGATCAGGTGATGACCTTCCTGATGATCCTGCCCCTCGCCCTGTTAACCGCAGGCCTGTTAGGCACCTTGTTTGTGGTGATTAAAAAAAAATGCTGTAGCGCCTGAGTCGTCATCGTTGGCCGGGTAAAATCACCCGGCATTTTCGCCTGATGGCGCTTTGCTAATCAGGCCAACGGTGAACATCATTAACTTCCCTGCATCGTCCGAATTCTTGCCGCATCTTCTCCCGGAGTCACACCAAAGTACCGTTTAAACTCGCGACTAAACTGCGACGCGCTCTCATAGCCAACCCGCATTGCTGCCGCGCTGGCCTTCATGCCGTCGTGAATGATCATCATCCGAGCCTTATGCAGGCGATAACTCTTCAGATACTGCAGCGGCGAGGTGCTGGTCACCGATTTAAAATTATGATGAAACGCCGACACGCTCATGTTGGCCTCTGCCGCCAGTTGCTCAACGTTGAGGTTCTCGGTGTACTTGTTTTCGATGCGCTTCAGCACGCGACTGATCAAACTGAAATGCGTCTGACGACTGACCAGTGCAAGCAGCGCGCCACCGCGTGGGCCGGTCAGCACATGGTACAAAATCTCACGGATGATCTGTTTACCCAGAATTCGCGCGTCCAGCGGTCGCTCCATCACATCCAGTAAACGCTCGGCCGCGCAAAGAATCTCGTCAGAAAGCGTGGCAGAGTTTATTCCGCTCGCCGCCATTGCAGGCTGAAACAGTTCATCTTCGCCAATGTCCATCAGAAGTTCCTGCAATTGCAGGATATCGACATTCAGCCGCAGACCGGCCAGTGGAATCTCCGGTGTCGCATACGTTTCACATTCAAAGGGTAAAGGTACGGTGAGCAGCAGGTATTCGTTGGTGTCATAACGAAATACACGCTCATTGATGTAACCAATTTTATGACCAGAGAAGAGAAATATAATGCCAGGTTCATACATCACAGGGGTGCGCAGCCCAGGCTCCATGCCATACAGTAAACGCACATCAGGCAGCAATTTATTGAGTTTATTTTCATTATTTTTCAGCTGCTTAATTTTTTCCGTCAGCAGAAGGCAGACATCATCACGGTTCATAGAGCACCCTTTCGTCATCGAATTGTAACGTCCACAGTGTGCGTATTTTTATCCGTTTTCTCCAGTAGTCTGTAGAAATAGGCAAGACATTGGCAGAAATGAGCATTGAGAGGAATGCGTCTGACGACCACAATGTTCACCATCAGGCAGACACTCACCTGCCCTCTTTTTTTACCCACACAAGGTAACGAGCAATGAATAACTTTAACCTCCATACCCCAACCCGCATTTTGTTCGGTAAAGGCGCTATCGCTGAACTGCGCGATCAAATCCCTCAGGATGCTCGCGTGCTGATTACCTACGGCGGCGGCAGCGTGAAAAAAACCGGCGTACTGGCACAGGTTCAGGATGCCCTGAAAGGTCTGGATGTACTGGAGTTTGGCGGTATTGAGCCGAACCCGTCTTATGAAACGCTGATGAATGCGGTCAACATCGTGCGTGATGAGAAGGTGACATTCCTGCTGGCCGTCGGCGGCGGCTCTGTTCTCGATGGCACTAAATTCATCGCCGCAGCGGCTCATTACGCTGAAGGTGTCGATCCGTGGCGCATCCTGGAAACTCACGGCAACGACGTAAAAAGCGCCATCCCGATGGGCTCCGTTTTGACCCTGCCGGCAACCGGCTCTGAATCAAACTCCGGCGCGGTAATTTCCCGCAAAACCACCGGCGATAAGCTGGCCTTTATGACACCGTTTGTGCAGCCGGTCTTTGCCGTGCTGGATCCGGTTTACACCTACACTCTGCCGCCGCGTCAGGTCGCAAACGGCGTAGTGGACGCGTTTGTTCACACCGTAGAGCAATACGTAACATACCCGGTCAACGGCAAAATACAGGACCGCTTTGCCGAAGGTATTTTGCTCACATTGATAGAAGAGGGCCCGAAAGCGTTGCAGGAGCCAGAAAACTACGATGTCCGCGCCAACGTCATGTGGGCAGCGACCCAGGCGCTGAACGGCCTGATTGGCGCAGGTGTACCGCAGGATTGGGCTACCCATATGCTCGGTCACGAACTGACCGCGATGCACGGTCTCGATCACGCACAAACACTGGCCATCGTTCTGCCGGCACTGTGGAATGAAAAACGCGACACTAAGCGCGCCAAACTGCTGCAATACGCGGAGCGCGTCTGGAATATCAGCGAAGGGAGTGATGACCAGCGTATCGATGCAGCCATTACCGCGACGCGTCAATTCTTCGAGCAGATGGGCGTCCCAACCCGCCTGTCCGACTACGGTCTGGATGGCAGTTCCATCCCGGCGTTGCTGGAAAAACTGGCAGCGCACGGTGGGACGAAACTGGGCGAACATCAGGACATTACGCTGGACGTCAGCCGCCGCATTTACGAAGCGGCACGCTAGGTTTTTTGACCTCTGACTTTCGTTTTTGGGTATTTATACCAGGCTTAAGTCACACAAACCTCACCGGGGCTGCTCCGGTGAACTCAATTTACACCCAATCATTCATGATGCATCGAGGCGGCAATTGAGTGAATCCCCGGGAGCGTACATAAGTACGTGACCGGGGTAAACGCAAGCAGCCAACAAAGAGGCAGCCTGAAGGATTCAGTGTAGGGGGGAATTATGACCAGTCCGACCATTATCAAGCTACAGGATGGTAACGTCATGCCTCAACTGGGCCTGGGGGTCTGGAAGGCAAGTAATGAGGAAGTCATCTCCGCGATCCATAAAGCGCTGGAAGTCGGTTATCGCTCTATTGATACCGCTGCCGCGTATAAAAATGAAGACGGTGTCGGTAAAGCATTACGCGACTGCGGCGTGCCCCGGGAGGAGTTATTCATCACCACTAAACTGTGGAATGACGACCAGAAACGTCCCCGAGAAGCGTTGCTCGAAAGCATGGAGAAACTCCAGCTCGATTATCTCGATCTTTACCTCATGCACTGGCCCGTCCCGGCAATCGACCATTACGTTGAAGCATGGGAAAACATGATCGACCTGCAAAAACAGGGACTCATTAAAAGCATTGGCGTGTGCAACTTCCAGATCAACCATCTCCAGCGCCTGATGGATGAAACGGGCGTTGCGCCAGTGATTAACCAAATCGAGCTGCACCCGCTTTTACAGCAGCGGCAGCTTCATGCCTGGAACGCCACGCATAAAATCCAGACTGAATCCTGGAGCCCGCTGGCACAAGGCGGCAAAGATGTGTTCGATCAAAAGATAGTTCGCGATCTCGCCGAAAAATACGGTAAATCACCGGCACAAATTGTCATTCGCTGGCATCTGGATAGCGGCCTGGTGGTGATCCCTAAATCAGTCACTCCTGCGCGTATCGCGGAGAACTTTGATGTCTGGGACTTCCGCCTGGACAAAGATGAGTTAGGCGAAATGGCCAAACTCGACCAGGGCAAACGTCTGGGACCGGACCCGGACCAGTTCGGCGGCTAATCCCTTCTCTCCAGCCCGGCATCCCAGTCGGGCTCTTCCTGCATGGAAATATCAAGAAACAATTCACTTACATTTATTGATGTATTTACTTCAGTCACTGGAGCAGCATTACGCCACATAACTTACTAATTATTCAATAAATATATTCATACGGTGAATGTATTCACAATGTCTATAGGTGCGTGACCGTGGCTGAAAAAAAACCGCAGGGAGTTAAATGGCTCCCATTAATTCTAATAATTTTGATTTCAGCCGGGCTCTGGCAACTTACCCCACCAACGGGGTTAAGCGCTTCCGCCTGGCATTCGGCAATCATTTTCGTGGCCACTATCGCCTCTATCGTGGCAAAAGTTCTGCCCATTGGCGCAGTCGGTATTATTGGCATAACCGTCTTTGCCCTCGCCTATGCCGCCGGGGATAAAACCGCCAGCGGTGCGATTACCACCGCTCTGAGCGAACTGAACAGTTCACTCATCTGGCTGATCGTCGTTGCCTTTATGATTGCCCGCGGGTTTATCAAAACCGGCCTTGGTCGACGTATCGCCCTGCAGATGATCCGCCTGCTCGGCAAGCGCACGCTCGGACTTGCCTACGGCCTGGCGTTTGCCGATCTGATCCTCTCTCCCGCGATGCCCAGCAATACGGCACGCTGCGGCGGCGTCATCTATCCGATTGCCGACTCACTGGCGCGCAGTTTTCATTCCAATCCGGAAGATGAATCGCGCAGCAAAATCGGCACCTTCCTCATTACCTGCATTGGCAACGTCAACGACGTCACCGCCGCACTGTTTATGACCGGCTATACCGGCAACCTACTTGCAGTAAAACTGGCGGCCAACGCCGGGGTCACGCTAACCTGGGGAAGCTGGTTTATGGCGGCGCTGCTGCCTTGCATGGTGTCTTTGCTGTTGGTTCCGCTGCTGGTGTACTGGCTGGTGCGTCCAGAAATTAAACACACGCCGGATGCCCCGAACCTGGCCCGTCAGGAACTGGCGGAAATGGGCAGCATGTCACGCGGTGAGTGGTTGATGCTGGGTACCGTTGGCGTCCTGCTGGTGCTGTGGATTTTTGGCGATACGCTAGGCGTCGATGCCACCACCGCGTCGTTCGTTGGACTCTCAATTTTACTGCTCAGCGGTGTGCTGAGCTGGGAAGACGTCAAAAGCGAAAAAGGTGCGTGGGACACGCTGATTTGGTTTGCCGCACTGCTGATGATGGCAAACCAATTGAAGAAGCTCGGTTTCACCACCTGGTTTGGTAATCTGATCGGCGATAGCCTCAGCAGTACCATGCATGGCACCAGTTGGGTGGTCGTCCTGCTACTGCTTAACGCCGCCTACTTCTACACCCACTACTTTTTTGCGAGCGGAAATGCGCAGATCGCCGCATTGTACGCGGTATTCCTTGGCGTCGGCCTGCATCTGAATATCCCGGCAGCCCCGACCGCATTGATGCTGGCTTTCACCAGCAGCCTGTACTGCTCTCTCACCCAGTACACACATGCGCGTGGTCCGATCCTGTTTGGTGCAGGGTATGTGCCGACGGGCGTCTGGTGGCGAACAGGGTTTATCGTCAGCCTGTTTAACCAGGCAGTCTTTATTACCGTAGGTCTGATGTGGTGGAAGGTATTGGGGCTGTACTAAAACAGATTTGCCGGATGGCGATGCAAGCACCTCATCCGGCTTTCAAAGCAGTGGCCCAGTAAGCAGAGCGCTAC
Source organism: Citrobacter sp. wls711 (assembly GCF_005281055.1). Classification (NCBI taxonomy): domain Bacteria; kingdom Pseudomonadati; phylum Pseudomonadota; class Gammaproteobacteria; order Enterobacterales; family Enterobacteriaceae; genus Citrobacter; species Citrobacter sp. wls711. The sequence continues at coordinate 48,205 of NZ_SZXC01000053.1, forward strand.
CGGGCTTCAGGATTAACGCCCTGCTACTTTGCCACGCTTTTTATTCGCGGCGGGCGTCTGGCGCTGGTGTGCAACAGGTGTGTGCTTGGTCAGTGCCGGGCGGGTATGACGATTCTGGCGACGCGCTTCACGCATTTCTTCCAGCGTAGGCGACGGAACCAGACATTCACGACGACCGCCAATCAGGTGCTTTTTACCCATATCTTCCAGCGCCTGACGGATTAACGGCCAGTTAGCCGGATCGTGGTAGCGCAGCAGCGCTTTATGTAAACGACGCTGCTTATCGCCTTTCGGCACCACCACATCTTCACTCTTATAACCAATTTTACCCAGCGGGTTTTTCCCGGTGTAATACATGGTTGTCGAGTTCGCCAGCGGCGATGGGTAGAAGTTCTGTACCTGATCAAGGCGGAAACGACGCTGCTTCAACCACAACGCCAGATTCACCATATCTTCGTCACGCGTACCCGGGTGCGCAGAGATAAAGTAAGGGATCAGATACTGCTCTTTACCGGCCTGCTTCGAGTAGGTGTCGAACAGCTCTTTAAAGCGGTCGTAGCTACCCATGCCCGGCTTCATCATCTTCGACAACGGACCTTCTTCGGTATGTTCCGGTGCAATCTTCAGATAGCCACCAACGTGGTGGGTCGCCAGCTCTTTGATGTAGCGCGGATCTTCCACGGCGATGTCGTAGCGCACGCCGGACGCAATCAAAATCTTTTTGATGCCTTTCAAATCACGTGCGCGACGATAGAGGTTAATCGTCGGTTCGTGGTTGGTGTCCATATGCGGGCAGATGTCCGGATAAACGCACGACAGACGACGGCAGGTCTGTTCCGCACGTGGCGACTTACAGCGCAGCATGTACATGTTGGCCGTTGGGCCACCCAGATCGGAAATCACGCCGGTGAAGCCCGGTACGGTATCGCGAATCGCCTCGATCTCGTTGATAATCGAATCTTCAGAACGGCTCTGGATGATGCGTCCTTCATGCTCGGTGATCGAACAGAAAGAACAGCCGCCAAAGCAGCCGCGCATAATGTTGATGGAAAAACGGATCATCTCGTAGGCCGGAATACGGCTGTTGCCATATGCCGGGTGCGGGACACGTTTATACGGCAGCGCGAAGACGCTATCCATCTCTTCGGTCGACAGCGGGATCGCCGGAGGGTTAACCCAAATGTAGCGGTCGCCGTGTTTTTGCATCAGGGCGCGCGCGCAGCCAGGGTTGGTTTCGTGGTGCAGAATACGTGAGGCGTGAGCGTACAACACTTTGTCGCCTTTCACCTTCTCATAAGACGGCAGCAGCACGTAGGTTTTTTCCCACGGCTTCGGACGCGCAGGCTGAACGGTCACCGCTTTGGCTTCCTGCTTTTTAGGCGCTACTGGCTTGTTATCTGCACACGGTAAATCTTCACCGTACGGATGCGGGATAGGGTCAATTTTCCCCGGCATATCCAGACGCGTGGAATCCACACCGCTCCAGCCGGGCAGCGCTTCTTTAACCATAATCGCGGTGTTACGCACGTCGCGGATTTGGTCGATGGTTTCACCCATCGCCAGGCGGTGCGCAACTTCAACCAGCGGACGTTCACCGTTGCCGAACATCAGCATATCCGCTTTGGAATCCACCAGCACCGAGCGGCGCACGGTATCAGACCAGTAATCGTAATGCGCGGTACGACGCAGGCTGGCTTCAATACCACCAAGGATCACCGGCACGTCTTTCCATGCTTCACGACAACGTTGGGTATAAACCAGTGTGGCGCGGTCCGGGCGCTTACCGGCGACGTTGTCCGGCGTATAGGCATCATCATGGCGCAGGCGACGATCGGCAGTATAGCGGTTGATCATCGAGTCCATGTTACCGGCGGTTACGCCGAAGAACAGATTCGGTTTACCCAGACGCATAAAGTCGTCTTTACTGTTCCAGTCCGGCTGGGCGATAATCCCGACGCGAAAACCCTGGGCTTCCAGCATACGGCCACAAATGGCCATACCGAAGCTCGGGTGATCAACATAGGCATCCCCGGTAACCAGAATAATGTCGCAGCTATCCCAGCCAAGTTGGTCCATCTCTTCTCGCGACATTGGCAGAAACGGCGCGGGGCCAAAACAGGCGGCCCAGTACTGCGGCCAGGAGAAAAGGTCTCTGTCCGGTTGGATCAGGGATATTGCGCTCATAATGCTTCCAAAAATGGTAAAAAAATAATCAAAGGCCGGGGATTATACGCTGTATGCCCGCCAGAAATGAAGCGGAGTCTGAGCCAGACGAGTAGAAAGTTAAATAAATTGTTAAATTTTACTACGCCTACTTTTATCTATACCCAAAATAATTCGAGTTGCATGAAGGCGGCAAGTGAGTGAATCTCCAGGAGCATAGATAACTATGTGACTGGGGTGAACGAACATAGCTAACGCACATGCAACTTGAAGTATGACGGGTATATCATAATTGACATCATGTCTTGCCAGCCGGACCAGGTCTTTTTGGCGGGGGATTTTCCATTGCATCGCAACGAATCACTTAATATTTCCCAGCTGCGGGTTGTTCTTCACCTGTGCGGATTTCTGGTTCTCCTGTACAGCTTCTCTATGCTGCCGCCGATGGCCATCGCCTTGCTGAACAAAGAACGGAGTTATTTTGCTTTTTTGAGCACCTTTGCCGTTTTTTTTACCCTCGGCGGCGGTGCCTGGCTGGCGACAAAACGTGCAGGCATTCAGCTACGAACCCGCGATGGGTTCGTCATCATCGTTCTTTTTTGGCTACTTTTTTCATTCATCAGCGCCATGCCGATGTGGATGGAAGACGGGTTAAACCTCTCTTTTGCCGATGCCCTGTTTGAAGGCGTCTCCGGTATTACCACCACCGGGGCGACGGTCATTGACGATGTCGGCGCGATGCCCAGATCTTATCTGTATTATCGGGCGCAGCTCAATTTCATCGGCGGCCTTGGCGTTATCGTCCTCGCCGTTGCCGTCCTGCCGCTACTGGGGATCGGCGGCATGAAGCTGTATCAGTCTGAAATGCCAGGGCCGTTTAAAGAAGAACGCCTCACCCCACGACTTGCCGATACCGCACGCACGTTGTGGCTAACCTATGTCACGCTGGGGCTTATCTGTACGCTGGCCTACTGGGTTGCCGGCATGTCGTTTTTCGATGCGTTATGCCATGGGCTTTCGACAGTCTCCCTCGGAGGGTTCTCTACCCGAAGCGAAAGTATCGGTTTTTATAACAGCCACGCCATTGAGCTTGTCGCCGGACTGTTTTCACTGCTTTCAGCGTTTAACTTCACCCTCTGGTATGTCGCCATTGTGAAACGGACCTTCAAGCCTTTTCGCCGTAATGCCGAACTGCAGCTGTTTCTGATCATTGCGCTGGTGATCACCCTGATAGCCACCTGGCAGGTCTGGCGGGCAGGTATGTACAATTTAACGGACAGTCTGGTGCATGCTTTTTTTCTGGCAAGCTCAATGCTCACAGACAACGGCCTGTCGACGGCGGATTACGCCCAGTGGCCTTCACATACTATCTTCATGCTTCTCATCGCCAGTTTCTTCGGGGGGTGTATCGGTTCGACCTGCGGGGGTATTAAGGCGCTGCGTTTTTTAATTATGTTCAAGCAGTGCCGACAGGAATTACACCAACTGGCCCATCCTCGTGCATTACTGAATATCAAAGTGGGTAATAGCGTGGTTAACGAGCGCGTGATCCGCTCAGTGTGGAGCTTCTTTTTTCTCTATGCTTTGTTTACCAGTTTTTTCGTCTGGGCGCTTAATCTGATGGGCTACGATCTCTTTTCCTCGTTCGCCACCGCCGCGGCCTGTATCAATAATATGGGGCTGGGATTTGGCGTCACGGCGGTCACGTTTGGTACTTTAAACGAAGAGGCAAAGCTGTTGATGTGCGCGGCCATGATCATGGGGCGTCTGGAAATCTACCCCATTTTGATTCTTTTCTCGCGCATGTTCTGGCGGGCGTAATAGCCTGCCCGGCACATTATGGCGCCGGGTTCACCAGCATCTGTCCGATCGAGCCACGATCGGCCATTTCCAGCGTCTGGCTGTTAAAGTAGAACGGGAAATGCGCCCAGGAAGGCTGTCCGTAATACACCAGCAGCTCAACCTGACCATCCACCCAAACGGTATCTTTCCAGCCCCGGTCTTCCGGGAACGGCATCGCGCCGTTCACATTGCGGATCAGGAAAGAGACGCCTTCGATATGGAAAGACTGCGGCATATCCGCCCGCACCGTCCAGCGCTCCCAGGAGCCCTGCTGAGCGGTAATGTCCATGCGGTTTACATCCCACAACTGCCCATTAATGCCGGGATCGTCATCAAGGCTGATCTCACGACTGCGAATCGGTGAGCCGCTTAAAATTTCCGTAGGCAACAAACGCATCGGCAGATTGTCGGTCACCAGCGGCAGCAGCCCGGTCGGGCGCAGGGTCAGTACCAGCGTGGAAATCAGAATACTGGATGGCTCGAAGAAGCCGCGGATCCGGTCGACAATGCTGGCCGCCTCACCACAGGTGATCGACACTTCATCGCCGTTGGTCATGTCCACCAGAATCTCACGACGTTCACCCGGGGCCAGCGAGAGTTGCTTCACCGAAACCGGCGCGGGTAAAAAGCCCTGATCGCCGGAAATCACATGCAGCGCACGACCGTCACTCATTTGCAGCTGGTAACGACGCGAGTTCGACGCATTGAGTAAACGCAAACGCACCCAGCCGCGAGACACTTCCACATACGGGCTTTGTGCCCCGTTAACCAATAGCGTGTCACCAACAAACCCGCCGCTGCCCGGCTCGCTGTATTCAGGCGTGCCGAAGTTATCCAGCCGCTTGTCCTGAATAATGACCGGAAAATCATCCACGCCATAATGGTTGGGAATCGGCAGCGACTTACTGACATCATCTTCAATCAGCCACATACCAGCCAGACCGTTATAGACCTGCTGCGCGGTCCGGTTCGGCGTATTGGCGTGATACCACAACGTGGCGGCGTCCTGGCGAATGGGCAATACCGGCGCCCAGTCCGCATTCGGTGACATCATGCGTGCCGGGCCACCCATCAGTGGGCCAGGAACCTGCAGCCCGGCGACGGTCATTGAAACATTCTCGGTAAGACGGTTGCTGTAAATAAGCTTGACGTCATCCCCTTTCCAGACGCGGATGGTCGGCCCCAGGTAACGCCCGTTAATCCCCCAGACCGGCGCGCGGGTGCCTTGCGTAAAGGACCAGTGAGCGCGTTGCAGGGTCATAAATAGCGGCTGTCCACGGCGAGACTCCAGCAGCGGTGGAACAGGTAACGGTTGTTGCTGACCGGCAGCATTAGCCTTCAGCGGAATAGCACCTGCACACAGTGCGATCCCCGATGTCTGAATGAACTGACGCCGACTGAGTGACATATAAGCTCCATGTAAAACTGGCGATTAACACGCAGGAAAGTATTTCCTGTAACAAACTCGGATGGCGCGAATCACACCTTACCGGTAGCTTCACGCTCGGCAACTTCTTTGTCGAGTTCGGCGATTTTTTGTTCCATTAACGTGCGGCAATGCGCGGCCAGTTCACGAACCTGATCCTTACCATAGTGGCTGATATCTACTGGCGGCAACATCTCGACGATCGCCAGACCATTATTTAATCGGTTAAGTTTAATTTTATTTGAGGTCGTTGAAACGCACACCGGGATCACCGGAACACCCGCGGCAATTGCCGCATGAAACGCGCCAGTTTTAAACGGCAGCAGACCACGGCCACGGCTACGCGTACCTTCCGGGAACATCCAGATAGAGATACGACGTTTTTTAAAATGATTAACGACCGTCGCAATGGTGCTGTGCGCTTTGGCGCGATTGTTTCTGTCGATCAACAGGTTACCGGTGAGCCAGTACAGCAGACCGAAAAACGGGACCCACAGCAGGCTTTTTTTACCGACCGTAACCGTCGGTGGTTGCACGATCTTCGCGGCGGTAACCATGTCATAGTTATTCTGGTGGTTACAAATATAGATAGCGTTGCCGTAGTCCTTTGCGTCCGGCGGCATGCGGCATTCCACCTTCAGGCCGTACAGGGGGGCCAGTCGACCAAACATATGGCCAAACGTCGAGACGTGTTTTGGATTTCGTGGGCTGAACAGACAATATATACAACCAAAAACACAGACCAGAATGCAGTAAATTACAGTAATGAATAAACGAAAAATATATAGCATAACAACCTCTAAGGCCTAAGAGCCTGGCATTTTACGTCACCAAATGCAGAACCCTGCGTCAGGTTAGGGCTTTGTTAAGAGCGGCTCTCTGGAAAAGCGTATTGTTAATCGCAATGCACGAATAAACAACGGTTTCACGGGAATTTTTAATGTTGACTCTCCCTGCGTAAAAGCAGGGAGAGTCAGACGACAGCGTTATTCTTCGCTGTCGCCCTGACCGGCACGTCGTGGCGAGTCAATTTCGATACGGTCGATGCGCTGTAAACCGCGCATCAGCGTACCGCGACGCCCACGCTCGCCGGTCACCTTCTGCAGTTCTTCAGGACGCAGTTTAATTTTGCGTTTACCAACGTGAATGGTCAGCGTACTTTGCGGCGGCAACACGTAGAGGTGCGCCAGCCCATCATCCCCTTTCGCCGCTTCTGCAGACGGAATGTTGATGATCTTGTTCCCTTTCCCTTTCGACAATTGCGGCAGGTCACTGACCGGGAACATCAGCATACGCCCGGCATGGGTGATCGCCAGCAGCATGTCGCTTTCATCTTCAAGCACCACCGGCGGCATCACATGCGCGTTCTCCGGTAACGTAATCAATGCCTTACCTGCACGGTTGCGCGCCACTAAGTCATTGAAGGTGCAGACGAAACCGTAGCCAGCATCGGAGGCCATCAGCAGTTTCTGGTCATCACTTTCCATCAGCATATGCTCAACCGTCGCTCCCGGCGGCAGCGTCAGCTTACCGGTCAGCGGTTCACCCTGACCACGTGCCGACGGCAGCGTAATCGGGTCGATGGCATAGCTGCGCCCGGTTGAATCCACGAACACCACCGGCTGGTTGCTCTTGCCCTTCACCGCGGCCTTGTAGCTGTCACCCGCCTTATAGCTTAAGCCCGGCGCATCAATGTCATGGCCTTTGGCGCTACGCACCCAGCCGCTTTGCGACAGTACAATGGTGACCGGCTCAGACGGCAGCATGTCGTGCTCGCTCATCGCCTTCGCTTCTTCGCGCTCTTTCAGCGGAGAACGGCGATCGTCGCCATAGGCATCTGAGTCTGCCTGCAGCTCTTTCTTCAGCAGGTTACTCATCTTGCGCTCAGAGGCCAGAATGCCCTGCAGCTGATCGCGTTCTTTCGCCAGCTCGTCCTGCTCGCCGCGGATTTTGATCTCTTCAAGTTTGGCAAGATGACGCAACTTCAGTTCGAGGATGGCTTCAGCCTGGGTTTCAGAAATGCCAAACCGCGACATCAGCTCAGGCTTCGGTTCATCTTCATGACGAATGATTTCAATCACTTCGTCAATGTTGAGGAACGCCACCAGCAAACCTTCGAGGATGTGCAGGCGCTTGAGGACTTTTTCCAGACGATAGTTCAGACGACGACGTACGGTATCGCGGCGGAACGCCAGCCATTCGGTGAGGATCTCCAGCAGGTTTTTCACCGCAGGGCGACCGTCGAGGCCAATCATGTTCAGGTTGATGCGGTAGCTTTTTTCCAGATCGGTGGTGGCAAACAGGTGGTTCATCACCTGCTCCATATCCACACGGTTGGAGCGCGGCACGATCACCAGACGGGTCGGGTTTTCGTGATCCGACTCATCGCGCAGATCGTCCACCATCGGCAGTTTTTTATTGCGCATCTGGGCGGCAATCTGTTCCAGCACTTTGGCACCGGAAACCTGATGCGGCAGCGCGGAAATCACCACCGCGCCATCTTCTTTGGTCCAGACCGCACGCATACGCACGGAGCCACGTCCGTTTTCGTAAATCTTACGAATTTCTGCACGCGGGGTAATGATTTCTGCTTCGGTCGGGTAATCCGGTCCCTGGACGATATCCAGCAGCTGATCCAGCGTCGTTTTCGGCTGCTCAATCAGCGTAATCGCCGCTTTTGCCACTTCACGCAGGTTATGTGGCGGAATGTCCGTTGCCATACCGACCGCAATACCGGTGGTGCCGTTCAGCAGAATATTCGGCAAACGCGCAGGCAGCATCTTCGGCTCCTGCATGGTGCCGTCGAAGTTTGGCACCCAGTCCGACGTCCCCTGACCGAGTTCCCCCAGCAGCAGTTCCGCATATTTAGACAGTCGAGATTCGGTATAACGCATCGCCGCGAACGATTTCGGATCATCCGGTGCCCCCCAGTTCCCCTGCCCGTCAACCAGCGGATAACGGTAAGAGAACGGCTGCGCCATCAGCACCATCGCTTCATAGCAGGCGCTGTCACCGTGTGGGTGGTATTTACCCAGTACGTCGCCGACGGTACGGGCGGATTTTTTAAATTTGGCGCTGGCATTCAGCCCCAGTTCGGACATCGCGTAAACGATGCGTCGCTGAACGGGTTTCAGACCATCACCAATAAACGGCAACGCCCTGTCCATGATGACGTACATGGAATAGTTCAGATAGGCGTTTTCCGTGAATTCATGCAGCGCAAGGCGCTCTGCCATATCGCTCATTAATCGTGGTTCCTCAACTGTTAGCCCGAACAATACCCGGTATTCGTCAGGCAATATTGCCGCAGATACTACCCTATCTGGCGAGTTGAGTCACAAAGAAAAGGGCCGCGAACGCGTGACTTTGGTAATCTGTTTTACGTCGATTTCAACGGAGTTCCAGTCTTTATCCACTTCGCCCTGGATTTCTACGACATCCTGCGGCGTGACGGTTAAACCGTTCCAGCGCTTGTGGTCGATATCCACGTTCACCGTGCCAGATGCATCTTTAAACAGGTACAGATCGTCGGAGATACGCTCAACGATGTTACCGCGCAGCGTGACCCAGGTATCATCACGCAGCGATTTTGCGCTTTCTACCGTCGTGCTGCTGCCATTCGGACCCACAAATCCGCCCGCCTGGCTTTGCGTCGCCGTTGGGCCAGAGAATCCGCCCTGCTGCGCTGCCAGAACAGGTGCAGAACACAGTGCCATCACGGCAACCATTGCAGCTAATTTTTTCATCTTCATGTCTCCCTTATCATGTTGTTTCACGACTATTTAATAAGTTAATCCTTAACAACTTCTTAAGGCAAAAAAAGATTCTTTTTTTGCTGTACATCCCCGGTTGACACAAGGTTTACTGGCAGCCAACTGAGTGAGCGCAGGGAAGAACATATGCGTATTTTACTGGTAGAAGATGACGCGTTGATTGGCGACGGTCTGAAAACGGGTCTGAGTAAAATGGGGTTCACCATCGACTGGTTTACCGAAGGTCGTCAGGGTAAAGAGGCGCTTTACAGTGCGCCTTATGACGCGGTGATCCTCGACCTGACGCTGCCGGGTATTGACGGCCGCGATATCCTGCGCGAATGGCGCACCAAAGGAAAACAGGAGCCGGTGCTGATTTTAACGGCCCGCGACGCGCTGGCAGAACGCGTGGAAGGTCTGCGCCTCGGTGCGGATGACTACCTGTGTAAACCCTTTGCACTGATTGAAGTGGCCGCCCGACTGGAAGCACTGGTACGTCGCGCCAGCGGTCAGGCTACCAGCGAACTACGCCACGGTCAGGTGACGCTTAATCCCGGCGCACTGGTCGCCACGTTCGCAGGCGAGCCGTTGTCGCTCAAGCCGAAGGAGTTCGCACTGTTGGAACTGCTGATGCGTAATAAAGGGCGCGTCCTGCCCCGTAAACACATTGAAGAAAAACTGTATAACTGGGACGAAAACGTCTCCAGCAATGCGGTTGAAGTGCACGTCCATCACTTACGCCGTAAGCTCGGCAGTGATTTTATCCGCACCGTGCACGGCATTGGTTACACCCTGGGTGATGCATGAAATTCACACAACGCCTCAGCCTGCGCGTCAGGCTAACGCTCATCTTCACCATTTTGGTGCTGGTGACCTGGCTGATTTCCAGTTTTGTCGCCTGGAAGCAAACCACCGATAACGTCGACGAGATGTTTGACACACAGCTGATGCTGTTTGCCAAACGGCTGGTCACGCTGGATCTTGACGAACTAAAAGCCTCTGAGCGCTTTGCCCAAACGCCAAAGAAATTCAAACACGGCCATATTGACGACGATGTGCTGACCTTTGCGGTCTACACCCCGGACGGAAAAATGGTTCTGCACGACGGCGACAATGGTCAGTACATTCCCTATAGCTATCGTCGGGAAGGGTTTGACGACGGCTATCTGAACGGTGACAACGATAAATGGCGCTTTATCTGGCTGACTTCAGCAGATAAAAAGTACCGGGTCGTGGTCGGTCAGGAGTGGGAATACCGCGAAGATATGGCACTGGCGATTGTGACGGCCCAGCTGGTGCCGTGGCTGGTCGCCCTGCCGTTGATGCTGCTGATCCTGATTGTACTGTTAAGTCTTGAACTTAAGCCGCTGAAAAAGCTGGCGCAGGCTTTACGTTTGCGCGATCCGGAATCTGAAGAACCGCTGAGCCTGAAAGGCATTCCCGGCGAGGTTCGCCCACTGGTTGAGTCGCTCAATCAGCTGTTTACCCGTATTCACACCACCATGGTACGCGAGCGGCGCTTTACCTCAGATGCCGCGCACGAACTGCGTAGCCCGCTGACGGCGCTCAAGGTTCAAACCGAAGTGGCGCAACTGTCTGACGATGACCCGCAGTCACGACAAAAAGCGCTAATGCAGATGCAGACAGGTATTGACCGCGCCACTCGCCTGGTCGATCAGCTGCTGACGCTTTCGCGTCTCGATTCGCTCAACAATCTTCAGGATGTCGCCGATATCTCACTCGAAGAGTTACTGCAATCCGCCGTCATGGATATCTACCACCCGGCACAGCAGGCCCACATCGACGTGCGCTTGCAGATTAACGCTCACGACGTTAAACGCACCGGCCAACCGCTGTTGCTTAGCCTGATGGTCCGCAATCTGCTGGATAATGCAATCCGCTACAGCCCGCAGGGTAGCGTCGTGGACGTGACGCTCAATAACCACTGTTTCAGCGTCAAAGATAACGGTCCGGGCGTTGCGTCAGAGGTATTACTGCACATTGGTGAGCGTTTCTATCGTCCACCGGGACAAAACGCGACCGGCAGTGGGCTGGGCCTGTCGATCGTCCGGCGTATTGCGACGTTGCACGGTATGTCCGTGTCATTCGCCAACGCCACGGAAGGTGGATTTGAAGCCAAAATCAGTTGGTAGCGTTGAATTATTGCGCTACCAGCAAAAGACTTTGCACATTTTGCTAATTTCACCGCACCGATCATCGGCGTAAAATCGCCCTCAAACGTAATTCTTTGAGGACACAACATGAGCAACATTCTGATTATCAATGGCGCTAAAAAATTCGGCCATTCCAATGGTCAGTTGAATGACACCCTGACCGAGGTCGCGGACGGTATCCTGCGCGACCTCGGACATGATGTTAGAGTCGTGCGCGCAGACAGCGATTACGACGTACAAACAGAAGTGCAGAACTTTGTCTGGGCTGACGCCGTTATTTGGCAAATGCCGGGCTGGTGGATGGGTGCACCGTGGACAGTGAAAAAATACATCGATGATGTGTTCACTGCAGGGCACGGTACGCTGTACGCCAGCGATGGTCGCACACGTTCTGATACCACTAAAAAATACGGTTCTGGCGGCCTGATTCAGGGCAAAAAATACATGTTGTCCCTGACCTGGAATGCACCGATGGAAGCCTTTACTGACAAAGATCAGTTCTTCCACGGCGTCGGCGTTGATGGCGTTTATCTGCCGTTCCATAAAGCAAACCAGTTTTTAGGTATGGAAGCGCTGCCGACTTTTATCACCAATGATGTGATTAAAATGCCGGATGTCCCGCGTTATATCGCAGAATATCGCAAGCATCTGACCGAGATTTTTGGTTAACTAGTTACCTGGAATTAGAAGGAGTTAACCATGCTTACCGTTATTGCAGAAATCCGTACACGTCCAGGTCAACACCACCGCCAGGCGGTGCTGGATCAGTTTGCTAAAATCGTTCCAACCGTCCTGAAGGAAGAAGGCTGTCATGGCTACGCGCCGATGGTCGATCACGCCGCGGGTGTGAGTTTTCAGACCACAGCGCCGGATTCAATCGTGATGATTGAACAGTGGGAAAGCATTGCGCACCTTGAAGCGCATTTGCAAACCCCGCATATGAAAGCTTACAGCGAAGCCGTGAAAGGTGATGTGCTGGACATGAGCATTCGTATTCTGGAATCAGGTATTTAAGGTTGTTGATGTACCGGATGACGTCGCCCGCGACGTATCCGGTCTACACACGATCTGTAAGCCCGGTAAGCACAGTGCAACCTGGCCAATAAACTTACCAGTACAACTTCCAGCACTGCGTAAAACGGGTTAACGCCTCAACGTAAAAGTAATCTCCCCAGCTTGCGCACTCATCGACCCCTTTATTGCTCGCAAGATGGTAAACCGAGTGTTTCAGTAGCCCGTTGCCCTTCTCATCTTTGCCCATCAGATAATGCTGCGTCAGCGATGACATGATCCCCATCGCCCATTGTTGATAACGTTCACGATCCGGATCGGTCACCGGCAGGTGTTTAATCAACTCCAGCAGGCCACATACCGCAATGGCCGCCGAAGAAGAATCACGCAGCGCATCGGTGCCCACCAGCGCCAGATCCCAGTGACAAACGGCATCATCCGGCAGGCGATTGAGAAAGTAGTTGGCCAGTTTTTTCGACAGCTGCACCATCTCGCGATCGCCGGTATAGATATAGCTCAACAGAAAACCATAAATCCCCCACGCCTGCCCACGCGACCAGCATGAATCGTCAGCGTAACCCTGCTGGGTATTACCGTAGCGCGGCGCGCCGGTTTGCACGTCCATGTAGTAGGTATGGAACGTCGAGGCATCTTCACGGATCAGATATTCCGCCGCCTGCGCCACGTGCGCTTTTGCCGCATTGGCAAAGCGCAGATCGCCCGTCTGTTCACTGGCCCAGTACAGCAGCGGCAGGTTCATATTGCAGTCAATGATCATCCGACCGGCCTGATCGGGATCGCGGAGATCGCCCCATGCCTGAATGATCTGCGCCTTCTCGTGAAAACGTTCAAGCAGCGCTTCTGCCGCCATCAGCGAAAAACCGCGCGCATCGCGATTGCCCGTCAACCGCCAGGCCGCTACACAGGAAAGTGTGTACAGGAAGCCCAGGTCGTGGGTGTTGGTGTCATGGCGCCCGGCAATACGCAAACCAAATGAGCGCACGTGCTTTTCGGCCATTTCACGAAATGTCGCTTCACCGCTCATTTCCCACGCCAGCCACAGTTGCCCAGTCCAGAAACTGGTGGTCCACTCCACATTATCCGTCAGCGGGTAATAACCGTTGACGCAGGTTTCGGCAGGAAAGTCTTCACCGAATTCCGTTAAATGACGGCTAAGCAGCTCGAGGACATGTTCCCTGGCGCCATTCATTTGTTCCTGAAAGGCTGCGGTATTAAGCGGGCTACCAGGAAAAGCGCGCAACGTTTCCTCAACGATATGCTTTAACATATTTTGGTTCCTTATTACGTAGATTATCTTGTCGCGTTATTTTCGGCGATATCGAGCGCGGTATTATTGCGACGTTTACTTTGGCAGGCGGATAACGTAAATGCCGAAATCAGCGTAAAGGTCAGCGCAATAATACCCATAATGATATAGGTCTTTTCAAAACCAATTCGGTCATACATTAATCCGGCAGGTGAAGACACCACCACGTTGCCAACATACAGCATCGCCTGATAACCCAGTAAATACATGGTTGCGTTGACGCGTTTATCAAAATGTTCGGCAATGTATTTAAAGACAGAAACCAGCAATAAACAGATTTCCAGGCCATACAACGGTTTTAGCACTGAAATTAACAGATGCGAGTCGCACAGTCCGGAGATAACCAGACGCGCGCCGACCAGTGCCCCGACAATCAGCAATCCCCGCTTCGCGCCGATGTAGTTAACGAACAGCGGGATCACCATATACATGATAAATTCCATACCTGACTGCACGGTGCCCAGATATCCGAATACCGCATTGCCTTTATGTACATCAGCAAAGAAGGTGACAAAATAACGCGAGAATTGCTGTTCGGCGATAAACATCATCCACGCCACGCCTGCGACATACAGGCAAAACGCCCAAAACTTGCGGTTACGCAGCAGCGCGTAAACATCCGCAGGAGAGATTTTATCTTTGGTCAGTACCTCTGAGGCATTGGCTGAATTTACGTTCACTTTCAGGCTTAGCAGGACAATCAGCATTACCACCGACGCCACGCTACCTAACATAAAGTTATACGCCGGAGAGAGGTTAAACAGCAGCCCCGAGAACGACGACGCGACTGCCCAACCGAGCGATCCCCACATGCGGATTTGCCCAAACTCCATGCCGTTTAAACGACTGTAGCGGTCAGAATAGGATTCGCAGGCGGCCACACCGGCGTACCACGCAAAGCTTAAGTAAATTGCGCCGACAATAATACCCAGCAGGGTATTGGAGATTAATAGCGGCTGATATACATAAATAAAAAACGGTGCCATTAATGCCGACATAATCACGACAAAATAGAGCAGGTATTTACTCATGCCGATTCTGTCGAGGATATAGCCATAAATCGGCTTCAGTATCACCGAGAAAATACCGTTCACTGCAAATACGGTACCGATAACCGTCCCACTTAACTGCGCTTTCTGCCCCAGCCAAATGGCCAGCAAACCAATACTGGCCGACCAGGTAAAGAAATAAAGAAAAATAAAGCTACTAATTTTATAATATTCTGTTCTGTTACTCGCTGAACTCTTTTTCATACCATCCTCGCTATAAAAAGAACGACAACTGACGTGCACCGTCAGGTTCGCGAATAACGACCTGGTTACGGTTAATTTGCAGCAGCGGGACCGTGAGCACGTTTGTTTGCTTGCCGCTGGCATTCACGGCGCAGCACAGCCAGCTCTCGCCCGGCAGGATCTCGGTGGTCAGCGTCGGAATAGCCGCGCACTCGGCAAACATAATGCTGCTGTTAGGCGGCGTGACCACATTGTCCGGCTGGCGGATGATGACAGGCGACAGATCCACAATCGCACTGGTCCCGTTACGCGCTGCCAGCAGACATCCCCGTGCGCTGAGCTGCGGCTCTGTCTTCATCACTGCAAAGCCCCCTTCCACCGTTTGCAGCGTTCTCGCACTGTGAATGCGGTGCAAACGAATATGCCACTCGCCAAACGGCACCAACCAGGTCTCAATACTGACGTCATGCCACGGCGACCAACGGGACCAGAGATAATTTTCATCAACGCGAACGTCATCGCACTGACGACGTCCACGGAAGTAATTATCGCCATCTGCCAGCAGCAGCATGGAATCGCATGCCGCATGTTTGATGCCGTAGCGCCCGCGCTCAATGGTGAAGCCAAAACGGCTGGAGTAGGCAAATTTGGTGTACTTGACCTCGGTATTCACATAGTTGTTCAGCTCAAGCTGCCCTGACGCCAGCATCGTGACATGCGCAGAATCTTCGCTGTGTTGCAGGATCTGCCCGGCATGGGTAATCACCCGTTTTTCGTCAAGCACCGGGAGCGGCAACTCTTCAGCCTGCCAGAACGCGTGATCGTCCGGTAACGCGAGGATCAAAAAGACTTTCAGTGCCCAGTACGGCGATCCCGGCGAATTGTAGTCTTCACACATCGCCAGGTTTGGATAGGCAAAGCCCAACGTCAGGATGCCGTCTCGATCAAAAATCGGCTGCTGTTGCCACCAGCGCAGATGGCGCAGGATCACCCCTTTAATAACCCCAGGTGAGAACACATCCAGCTCAGCAAAGGCCACCGCGCTCCAGAAGGCGACCATGGCAAAGCGGTAGGTCAGGCTGCGACCAAACGGCACCGATGCCCCGTCGGCGGCAGACATAAAGATAAAATCCGCGGCAAACAGCCGGGAACGTTCACGCAACGTAGCGGCGCGACGGGTGTCCTCCGGGCTGAGGGTGGCATACAGCAGGCCATAAAAATGAAAGGCCATGGAGATGTAATAATCTTTAGGTCGCCCGGGACCGTCGGAATACCAGCCATCGCCGAGGTAGTAGGCGTCCATCATCTCAAATCGCCGATCGATAGCCTGTTGGTCAAACGGTAATCCTGCACGTTTAAAGCCAAGCTGCACGATAATGGCGAAATAGTTCCAGTTGCTGTCCGGCATCTGAGCATCGGTAATTTGATTCAGCCAGCGGTGCAGATTGTCCTGCTCCGTTGCGCTGAACATCCCGGTTAAACGCGTCTGCAATAACGCCAGGCCCAGACCATACGCCGCCATCTCGACCAGACGTTGATCGTAAGGACCGGTGTCCCCCCAATAGTGCGAGCTGTGGGGATCGGTGCCGAGTTTTATCGCCTGAATATATTTGTCGGCAAACGGCACATCCGCCCCGCCGGCCATCAGCGGAAATAGCCCCCACAGCGCTCGGGAAAGCCCTTCCATGCAGGCAATATCCACGCTGTAATGCGCGCAGGTATCACCGAGAGAAAACTGAGCCTGTCCCGCTGGGAATTGCTTGTCGAGTGCCCGTAAAAGGGTATTAACGGCACGCGTAACGTCTTCGCGGGATGACAATGGATTTGATTTTTCTTCAGTCGCCGACCACATACTCTGCCCCTCTGAATTAAGTGGCTAAAGAATAGTGAATGGCAGACAAGCAGAAATGTTACTTCAATCACACCACAAACATTAAAATAAAACAGTGATTGAAGAAATTTAAAAATAGGGTTTATAAACAGGAATTCGCCGGCAAAAGTTTAAATTTATTGCACTATGAACTTATCTTCTCCTCAAGAGTACCTGGAGCTGATTGCCCTCAACAACGCGGTGGTGTCGTTCAGTCGTTTATTTGCCAATACGGTTCGTTATCACCATTGGCATCAGTGTCTGGAAGTGTTGTACGTGGAAGAAGGGTTTGGCGTGGTGACGGTCGATCATAAGCAATACACCATGCGTCCAGGGCGGATGTTCTTTTTCCCACCGTTTACGCTGCATAAAATTTTTGTTGACGAGCAGGTGCGGGACCGTTATCGGCGGACCATTATTCATCTCGATCAGCACGCAGTACTGAAGGTGTTACGCGACTTTCCACTTCATCAACAGCGTCTACAACACCTGAGTGTACGCGGGAGCGAGGCGTGGGTCATCGACGCCGCAGACGTCCATACGCACATTGATTTTCTGTTCAGCCGCTATGCAAAACTGGCCGCGCAGAAACCGCTTAACACTGAGCACGTTGCCTGCCTGTTATTGAATTTATTCAGCCTGTTACCCGAAGATAACGTCAATATGCATGATAGTGATACGGGGATGGCCAGCCAGGTGATGTTCTGGCTTGATGAGCACTACATGCATAAATTTAGCCTGGTGACGCTGGCACAAGCGTTAGGAAAATCAAAAAGTTATGTTTCTCGGCGTTTTCAGGTAGAAACAGGCGAGAGCATCCTCGGGTATCTCAACACGCTGAGGTTGAGAAAAGCCTGCGAGGCGCTGTTACACAGTGAGGCAAGCGTCAGAGAGATTGCGCAAAAAGTGGGGTTTTCTGATGTGACTTATTTTATCAGCGCCTTCGGAAAAGGCATTGGCGAGACGCCGTTACAGTACAGGAAGCGGCATAAGCCGTAACGCCTGATGGCGACGCTGATGCGTCTTATCAGGCCTACGGGCACAATGCGAATGTAGGCCGGATAAGCGAAGCGCTATCCGGCATTCAACATCATGCTTACCCTTCGAGATCCGCCAGGTCGCCTTTCTCCTGCAGCCAGTTACGGCGATCTTCAGAGCGCTTCTTCGCCAGCAGCATATCCATCATGGCGTTGGTGCGCTGATCGTCTTCATCATCAATGATGAGCTGCACCAGGCGACGGGTGTTCGGATCCAGCGTGGTTTCGCGCAGCTGCATCGGGTTCATTTCACCCAAACCTTTAAAGCGCTGGACGTTCGGCTTGCCTTTCTTACGCTTCAGCTGCTCCAGTACGCCCGCTTTCTCTTCTTCCGTGAGCGCGTAATACACTTCTTTCCCGAGGTCGATACGGTACAGCGGCGGCAGCGCTACGTAGACGTGTCCGTGTTTGACCAACGTGCGGAAGTGCTTCACAAACAATGCGCACAGCAGCGTAGCAATGTGCAGACCATCGGAGTCCGCATCCGCGAGGATACACACCTTGCCGTAGCGCAACTGGCTGAGATCGTCGCTGTCCGGATCGATACCGATCGCTACCGAGATATCGTGAACTTCCTGGGAGGCCAGCACTTCATCAGAAGAGACTTCCCAGGTGTTCAGGATCTTACCCTTCAGCGGCATGATCGCCTGATACTCACGATCGCGCGCCTGCTTGGCCGATCCGCCCGCCGAGTCACCTTCCACCAGGAACAGCTCGGTGCGGTTAAGATCCTGTGCGGTGCAGTCCGCCAGCTTACCCGGCAGTGCCGGACCGCTGGTGAGCTTTTTACGCACCACTTTTTTCGCTGCACGCAGACGACGCTGAGCGCTGGAAATCGCCATTTCCGCCAGCAGCTCTGCTGACTGCACGTTCTGGTTCAGCCACAGGCTGAAGGCATCTTTTACCACCCCAGAAACGAACGCCGCGCACTGGCGCGAAGAGAGACGCTCTTTGGTCTGACCGGCAAACTGCGGATCCTGCATCTTCACGGACAGCACGTAAGCGCAGCGATCCCAGATATCCTCCGCCGACAGCTTCACACCACGCGGCAGGATATTGCGGTATTCACAGAATTCACGCATCGCATCCAGCAGACCTTGACGCAGGCCATTGACGTGCGTCCCGCCCTGCATGGTTGGGATCAGGTTAACGTAGCTTTCGGTCAGCAGTTCACCGCCTTCCGGCAGCCACAGCAGCGCCCAGTCCACCGCTTCCGTATCACCGGAGAACGTCCCGACAAACGGTTTTTCCGGCAGCAACGGCAGGCCGTTCACCGCTTCGCTCAGGTAGTCGGTCAGGCCATCGGCGTAGCGCCAGGTCTGTTCGGTATCGTTGACCTTATCCTTGAAGATGATCTCCACGCCCGGGCAGAGTACCGCTTTGGCTTTCAGCAGATGGCTCAGGCGAGAAGCGGAGAAACGTGGGCTGTCAAAGAAGCTTTCATCCGGCCAGAAGTGCACGCTGGTCCCGGTATTGCGCTTTCCACAGGTGCCGGAAACGTGCAGGTCTTCGACCTTTTCACCGTGTTCAAAGGCGATACTGTGAATCTGACCATCACGACGAACGGCCACTTCAACACGTTTTGACAAGGCGTTAACCACCGAAATCCCCACGCCGTGCAGGCCACCGGAGAACTGGTAGTTTTTGTTAGAAAACTTACCCCCTGCGTGCAAACGGCAAAGGATCAATTCAATGGCCGGGACGCCCTCTTCCGGGTGGATATCGACGGGCATGCCACGTCCGTCATCAATGACTTCCAGTGATTGATCGGCATGAAGGATAACCTCGACACGTTTCGCGTGCCCGGCCAGCGCTTCATCCACACTGTTATCAATAACTTCCTGTCCCATATGGTTAGGACGAGTCGTATCTGTGTACATCCCCGGGCGGCGGCGAACCGGCTCAAGCCCAGTGAGTACCTCAATGGCATCAGCGTTATAAGTTTGCGTCATGGTTTAAATTAGCAATTCGAATTGATCGTCAAAAACTGTGCAGTCCAAGGAAATCGACAATCTGGTTGAAATAATCTTCGAAGCCTGTGAATGCGTGGTTTCCGCCCTCAATAACAGTTTGACGGCAAGAGGCGTAATACGCCACCGCCTGGCGGTAGTCCAACACTTCATCGCCCGTTTGTTGTAGCAGCCAGAGCAAATCCGGCGCCTCCAGCGGGTCAATCTGCATGACTTTAAGATCGTAAATATGGCGTGACTCTAGCACATATTGCTGGCCCGTGTAGGGGTTCTCGTTTTGGCCAAGGTAGTCGACCAGCAGTTCGTAAGGCCGCACCGCAGGGTTCACCACCACCGCAGGCAACATAAAACATTGCGACAGCCAGGTGGCGTAATAGCCCCCTAAAGAGGAGCCAACAATCCCCAGCGACTCTCCGCCATGCTCAAGGACTATTGATTCCAGCATCTCTGCCGCTTGGGCAGGATACGGTGGCAGCTGCGGTACGATCATCTCAACGTGCGGGTGGAGCTCTGCCAGCCAGCTTTTCAGCAGACACGCCTTCGCCGAGCGAGGAGAGCTATTAAATCCATGTAGATAGAGAAGCGTAGACATCAGTAGCCTTCTGAAGCGGTATCAGGGTGGAACCGAATTCCCGGCAGACGGCACACCTGAGTGTGCAGCGAACCATCAGCAAAAAGTTCCAGCGTACGCCAGCCGGGACTAATGGTATCTAACGTAAAGTTGGCACAATGCGGCTTGAACTGCACGCATGTCGACGGCGTAGCCAGCAGGCGGCGACCGTTCCAGTCGAGATCCAACTCCTGATGAATATGTCCACACAGCAGATACTTCACGCGCAGATAGTTCACCAGCACGTTGTCCAGCTCAGCAGCATTGCGCAGGCTGTGCTGATCGAGCCAGCTACAGCCCGAAGGCAGTGGGTGGTGATGCAAAAGCAGCAAGGTATTCCGTTCAGGCGCATCGGCAAGTTTTCGCTCCAGCCATTCAAGCTGGAACTCACTTAATTCTCCGTGGGGAACGCCAAAAACCTGGCTATCGAGCAGCAAAATTTGCCACTGTTCACCAATGAAGACGCGTTTCGCAGGCGAAATTCCGGCGTCCTGCAGGGCGCTGTACATGGCTGGCTGAAAATCATGATTGCCAGGTAACCAGACGCAAGGCGCACGAAAGCTTGCGATACCCTCAGCAAAATGCTGATACGCCGCAGCGGATTGATCCTGCGCTAAATCGCCTGTCGCCACGATCAGATCGAAGTCGGTCGACTCAGCATGTATAGCGTCCAGTACGCACTGATAGCTGTCCCAGGTGTTCACTCCCAGCAGCGTTTCATGCTTTTCGGCAAACAGGTGAGTGTCTGTAATTTGCAAGATCCTGACTCTGGCCTCACCAGCCAAAGGAAGGGTTAACAGGCTTTCCAAATGGTGTCCTTAGGTTTCACGACGCTAATAAACCGGAATCGCCATCGCTCCATGTGCTAAACAGTACCGTAACCAGTCGGCCAGGAACTGATTAATTTGATGCTTTTCGTCGCGTTGATGCAACTTTTTATTTGGGTAATCATACCGCGCTTTGAAGCGAAAGATCTGCTGACTTGAACACACTTCAGCCACCCTCGCATCATGATACAGGCGGACGGTAAGCGATGGCAGGCTCCAGTAAGTGACAGCAGGCGCCGTCTGTTCGATCGCAACCAGCGTAGTGTATCGGGTCGATTCAACAATCGTTAACCGATATTGTGCGTTTGCCACCTGATAGCTCACTGTTTCGCCGACCACATCATTTCGCGGCAACAGACGGCGCAGTTGCGAAAAGTTGGTTTCGCACAGGCGCATCATTTCAGGGAAATCAGGTGTATAACGCTTCATTTTTTCCACTCAGTTTTTAACTCTTGATAGTGCAGCTGCAACCATTGCAAGGCGATGACAGAAGCCGCGTTGTCGATTTTTCCCTCTTCCACCCACTGATAAGCCTGTTCCCGGCTTACCACATGAACGCGAATATCTTCGTTTTCATCCGCCAGACCGTGGATCCCGCTTGCGGTCGTGGCGTCCACTTCGCCGACCAAAATGGACAGGCGCTCGCTCGTGCCGCCGGGGCTTGCCAGATAGCTCAGCACAGGTTTGGTTCGTTTTACGTCCAGTCCGGCTTCTTCCATCGCTTCGCGGCGGGCAACGTCCTCAACGGTTTCACCTTCTTCGATCATCCCGGCGACCATTTCCAGCAGCCACGGGCTTTCGCTGGTATCAAATGCCGCAATACGAATCTGCTCAACCAGCACAACTTCGTCCCGCTCAGGGTCAAAGGGTAGCAAGACCGCCGCGTGTCCGCGCTCAAAAATTTCGCGCGTGACTTCCTCACTCATTCCACCGTTAAACAGGCGATGGCGGAACCGATAAAGATCCAGTGAAAAAAAACCGCGGTATAGCGTTTCTCGTGCAATAATTTCTACATCATTTTTCGTGAAAGTCATTGGCAAGCTGTCTGGTTTACGCATTGTGCTGTCCTGATACCAATAGTGATTAAAATGTGAATTTCAAGGTCGTTTGACTGCTGTTTGGGCGCCCTTGTGTTAAATTGATGCAAATTAACGCCGTATGGCACGTAACGCCAACTTTTTGAAGTGGTGGATTCTGCTAGAATCAACAATTATTTTTACCATTTGATCAGCGCTAAATACTGCTTCACAACAAGGAATGCAAATGAAGAAATTGCTCCCCATCCTTATCGGCCTGAGCCTGTCGGGGTTCAGTACTTTGAGCCAGGCAGAGAACCTGATGCAGGTTTATCAGCAAGCACGCCTGAGCAACCCGGAATTGCGTAAATCCGCCGCCGATCGCGATGCTGCATTCGAAAAAATTAACGAAGCGCGTAGTCCGTTACTGCCTCAGCTGGGCTTAGGTGCCGATTACACCTACAGCAATGGCTACCGTGATGCAAACGGCGTGAATTCCAACGCCACCTCTGCTTCGTTAACCCTGACTCAGTCTCTGTTTGATATGTCGAAATGGCGTGCCCTGACGCTGCAAGAAAAATCAGCGGGCATCCAGGATGTGACCTATCAGACCGATCAGCAAACGCTGATCCTGAATACTGCCACGGCCTATTTTAAAGTATTGAACGCGATTGATGTGCTGTCATACACCCAGGCACAGAAAGACGCAGTTTACCGTCAGTTGGATCAGACTACCCAGCGTTTTAACGTCGGCCTGGTCGCCATTACTGACGTACAGAACGCCCGTTCACAATACGATACCGTGCTGGCAAATGAAGTTACTGCGCGTAACGATCTGGACAACGCGGTGGAAGAGCTGCGCCAGGTTACCGGCAACTACTACCCGGAACTGGCCTCGCTGAACGTTGACGGCTTTAAAACCAACAAGCCGCAGGCGGTGAATGCACTGCTGAAAGAAGCCGAAAATCGCAACCTGACCTTGCTGCAGGCGCGTTTAAGCCAGGACCTGGCGCGTGAACAAATTCGTCTGGCGCAGGACGGTCACCTGCCGACGCTGGATTTAACCGCCTCTACCGGTGTTTCTGATACCTCTTACAGCGGCTCTAAAACCCGCGCGGCAACCGGTACTCAGTATGACGACAGCAATATGGGTCAGAACAAAATTGGTCTGAATTTCTCGCTGCCGCTGTACCAGGGTGGCATGGTTAACTCGCAGGTGAAACAAGCACAGTACAACTTTGTGGGCGCGAGCGAACAGCTGGAAAGTGCGCACCGCAGCGTGGTACAGACCGTACGTTCATCCTTCAATAACATTAATGCGTCCATCAGTAGCATTAACGCGTACAAACAAGCGGTCGTCTCTGCACAAAGCTCTTTGGACGCGATGGAAGCCGGTTATTCCGTTGGTACACGTACCATCGTGGATGTGTTGGATGCCACCACCACGCTGTACAACGCCAAACAGCAGTTGGCTAACGCACGTTATACCTATCTGATTAACCAGTTAAACATCAAATCTGCGCTCGGTACGCTGAACGAACAGGATCTGGTGGCGCTGAACAATACGCTGGGCAAACCGATTCCGACCGCGCCTGACACCGTCGCGCCGGAAAACACACAGCAAGACGCTGCAGCAGACGGCTATACCGCGAGCAACAACGCGGCAGTCGCTCAGCCGACGGCAGCACGTTCAACCAACAGCACCGGCAACAATCCGTTCCGTAACTGATGGTGATGACGGGGCTTCGGCCCCGTCTGAACGTAAGACAACGTAAAGATCCGCCCCTTCTTCCGCATTCTCGCCTCTTCCCGCTTCAATTTCGACCAGTCATCCTCTATTCTGAGCAGTATTTACCACTGGGTCCTGGAAGACATAAATGAAACGGACAAAATCTATACATCACGCGTCGTTCCGCAAAAGCTGGAGCGCACGCCACCTGACACCTGTTGCCCTGGCTGTTACCGCCGTTATTATGCTGGCGGGCTGTGAGCAGAGCGACGAAACAGTATCGCTTTACCAAAATGCGGACGACTGCTCGACGGCGAATCCGGGTAAAAGCGCTGAATGTACAACCGCATTCAACAACGCGCTGAAAGAAGCTGAGCGCACGGCGCCGAAGTACGCCACCCGCGAAGACTGTATCGCTGAATTCGGCGAAGGTCAGTGCCAGCAGGCACCTGCACAGGCCGGTATGGCACCAACGGGTGAAGGCCAGGCTCAGGCACAGAATCAAAGCAGCGGCAGCTTCTGGATGCCGCTGATGGCAGGCTACATGATGGGCCGCATGATGGGCGGCGGTATGGGCGCTCAGCAGCCGCTGTTCAGCTCGAAAAATCCGGCCAGCCCGGCCTACGGCAAATATACCGATGCAGGCGGCAAAAACTACGGCGCAGCAACGCCGGGCCGTAGCATGACCGTACCGAAAACCGCCATGGCGCCGAAACCGGCAACCACATCAACCGTCACGCGCGGCGGCTTTGGTGAATCTGTCGCCAAACAAAGCACCATGCAACGTAGCGCCAGCGGTACCACCACGCGTTCAATGGGCGGCTGATCCACATGGAAAGAGTCAGTATTGTTGAGCGCCCGGACTGGCGCGAAAAAGCCACCGAATACGGTTTTAACTTTCACACCATGTACGGCGAACCGTACTGGTGTGAAGACGCCTACTACAAGCTCACGCTTGCACAGGTCGAAAAGCTGGAAGACGTCACCGCTGAACTGCACCAAATGTGCCTTAAGGTGGTTGAAAAGGTCATCGCCAGCGACGAGCTGATGACCAAGTTTCGTATTCCCAAACACACCTGGGGATTTGTCCGCCAGTCATGGCTGACTCAGCAGCCGTCGCTCTATTCCCGCCTCGATCTGGCATGGGATGGCATCGGTGAACCCAAGCTGCTGGAAAACAACGCCGATACGCCAACCTCGCTGTACGAAGCTGCATTCTTCCAGTGGATATGGTTAGAGGATCAGCTTAATGCCGGGAACCTGCCGGAAGGCAGCGATCAGTTCAACAGCCTGCAGGAAAAGCTGATTGAACGCTTCACCGCGCTGCGCGAACAGTATGGTTTTCAGCTACTGCACCTGACCTGCTGTCGTGACACCGTCGAAGATCGCGGGACCATCCAGTATTTGCAGGATTGCGCGGCCGAAGCGGAAATCGCCACCGAATTCCTCTATGTCGAAGATATCGGCCTCGGTGAGAAAGGTCAGTTCACGGACTTAGAAGATCAGGTGATTGCCAACCTGTTTAAGCTCTATCCGTGGGAATTTATGCTGCGCGAGATGTTCTCTACCAAGCTGGAAGATGCCGGCGTTCGCTGGCTGGAACCGGCCTGGAAGAGCATCATCTCCAACAAAGCACTGTTACCACTGCTGTGGGACATGTTCCCGAACCATCCGAACCTGCTGCCTGCGTATTTCGCCGAAGACGACTATCCACAGATGGAAAAATTCGTCGTGAAACCGATCTTCTCGCGTGAAGGCGCTAACGTGTCGATCGTTGAGAACGGTAAAACGATCGAATCGGTGGAAGGCCCGTACGGTGAAGAAGGTATGATCGTACAGCAGTTCCATCAGCTACCGAAGTTTGGCGATAGCTACGTGCTGATCGGCAGTTGGCTGATTAACGATCAGCCAGCCGGGATTGGCATTCGCGAAGACAGAGCGCTGATCACTCAAGATCTTTCCCGCTTCTATCCGCATATTTTTGTCGAATGAATGAAAGTGCCGGGCGGCGGCTCCGCCTTACCCGGCCTACGACACGAACTGTAGGCCCGATAAGCGCAGCGCCATCGGGCATTAATCATCCAACCTGCACCGAAAGCATACTCAGACTGCCCATCTCAATGCCGTCCACAGGAATTGTCACGGGTTCTTTTCCATCCCACGCGCCTAATACGTAAAGCAGCGGCAGATAGTGATCCGCCGTTGGATTCGACAACGATCCGCCTTCATGATCCAGATAGTTGACCAGCGGATGTTGTTCAACCGGTCCCTGCCATGTCAGGTTGGCCTTCACATAATCGTTGAATGAGGACGCCCACGGGTATGGCGTATTTTCACCGTGCCAGCGTGCCGTGCGCAGGTTATGCACCACGTTACCACTGGCGACCAGCATAATACCTTCGTCGCGCAGCGCCGCCAGCTTACGACCCATTTCAAAATGCCAGGCGGCCGGCTTCGTGCTATCAATGCTTAATTGCACCATCGGGATGTCGGCATTCGGGTACATCTTGATCAACACGCCCCACGACCCGTGGTCAAAACCCCAGGCTTCTTTGTCTAAGGCGACAGGGACGGGAGACAGCAAATCCACCAGATGCTGCGCCAGTTCTGGCGAGCCCGGCGCCGGATAATGTGTGTCATACAGAGCCTGCGGAAAACCGCCAAAATCATGAATCGTTTTCGGTGCTTCCATGGCAGTTACGCCAGTGCCACGGGTAAACCAGTGCGCCGAAACCACGACTATGGCTTTCGGACGCGGCAACGTTTCCCCCAGTTGCTGCCAGGCACGGGTATAAACGTTATCTTCCAGAACATTCATCGGGCTGCCGTGCCCCAAAAACAATGCTGGCATACGAGTTGAAGACATGATGATATCCTTACTGAGGGAGTTATTTTGATATCATCACAATACGCTTTTTCGGTTGATGAAGAACTCAGATAACCATGATGAAGATCATCAGTTATTTTGACGGTCTGGCCCGGACAGCAGATGGATAAGGAGTTGGATTTGTCGATG
The DNA here is from genome assembly GCF_005281055.1 of Citrobacter sp. wls711. Classification (NCBI taxonomy): domain Bacteria; kingdom Pseudomonadati; phylum Pseudomonadota; class Gammaproteobacteria; order Enterobacterales; family Enterobacteriaceae; genus Citrobacter; species Citrobacter sp. wls711. The sequence goes on from NZ_SZXC01000053.1 coordinate 75,207, forward strand.
TCAGTACCTTTACTTCTGACTTTACTGGCGGGTGCCGCCACCTTTATTGGCGCCTTTCTTGGCGTGCTGGGACAAAAGCCCTCAAACCGCGTGCTCGCCTTTTCTCTGGGTTTTGCCGCGGGCATTATGCTGCTTATTTCCCTGATGGAGATGCTACCCGCCGCACTGGCTGCAAAAGGAATGTCACCCGTACTTGGCTACGGGATGTTTATCGTAGGCTTACTGGGCTATTTTGGTCTGGATCGTTTGCTGCCGCACGCCCATCCTCAGGATCTCGTGCAAAAAACAACACAACCTTTACCCGGTTCTATTAAACGCACCGCCATTTTGCTCACGCTTGGCATTAGTCTGCACAATTTCCCGGAAGGGGTCGCGACGTTTGTTACTGCCAGCAGCAACCTCGAGCTGGGTTTTGGTATCGCCCTCGCCGTGGCATTGCATAATATTCCTGAAGGTTTGGCCGTTGCCGGACCCGTGTACGCTGCAACCGGTTCGAAACGTACCGCGATATTTTGGGCCGGGATCTCCGGTATGGCGGAAATACTCGGCGGCGTACTGGCGTGGTTAATTCTGGGGAGTTTAATTTCACCGGTGGTCATGGCGGCAATTATGGCGGCTGTTGCCGGAATTATGGTCGCACTGTCCGTCGATGAACTGATGCCGCTGGCAAAAGAAATCGACCCGAATAATAACCCCAGCTATGGTGTACTCTGCGGAATGTCGGTGATGGGACTCAGCCTTGTCATCCTGCAATCAATGGGCATCGGATAATACAGACGGCGGATGCTGTCCTGCCCTGCAGGCCATCCGCCTCTACAACAGCAAAGCGACAGGGATTATTCATGCTCCCTGACCGTGCCAGCCTCTTCGCTCGTACGGCGAAAGAGTTTGTTACGCGCCTCAAGCAACGCATCTCGGTCTTGTCGAAACGCGCGGCAATAACGCTTCATATGACAATAATAACCAATAGCAACGAGTGCAATTAATACCATCCAATACCAGGCAATAAACATTCTTTTACCCTTAAAATTTAACATCATTAAACATTTAACGTTAAAAATTCACATATCCTTATTTCAACCTACCACTATAGTGGCACATTACAGAAACAAATAGATGATTTCGATCATATAAACCAACGGATGGAGCTAATTGAAAAACGTGTATTCAAAATAAAACAATGTCGAAAGGATCACACTCCAGAACAATAATTATTGTTCTGCAATTATCCCAACCCTACTATTAAAAAGCATTAATAATATAGATTATTGATAATTTATATATTTAAAGACAATAAATAGGTTTGATTTTAACACCTCCTAAAACGATATCATTTAATTATTATTCACGAAAAAACATAGTCCGTTCATATTGATTATGCTTATAAGTAATATAAGGAGATATATCCATGTTTAAACAATACCGTAAAACATTCCTCGTGGGTGCTATCGCTCTGACAAGCGGGTTGACCACCGTGAATTCTTTTGCAGCGGGATTTCAACCAGCACAACCTGCAGGAAAGTTAGGCGCAATAATTGTTGACCCTTATGGAAATGCACCACTTACCGCACTGGTTGAATTAGATAGTCACGTTATTTCAGATGTTAAAGTTACCGTTCATGGCAAAGACGAAAAAGGGGTTCCTGTTACCTATACCGTTGGCAAAGAATCGTTAGCTACTTATGACGGCGTACCTATTTTTGGTCTTTATCAAAAATTTGCTAATAAGGTTACCGTCGAGTTTAAAGAAAATGGCAAGCCGATGAAGGATGATTATGTGGTGCAAACCTCTGCCATCGTGAATCACTACATCGATAACCGCTCTATTTCCGATCTGCAGCAAACCAAAGTCATTAAGGTCGCCCCTGGCTTCGAAGACCGCCTGTATATGGTAAATACTCATACCTTCACCGCACAGGGGGCTGAGTTCCACTGGCATGGCGAAAAAGACAAAAATGCGGGCATTCTTGATGCCGGTCCGGCGGGCGGCGCGTTACCTTTTGACATCGCGCCCTTCACCTTTGTCGTCGACACGCAAGGTGAATACCGCTGGTGGCTGGATCAGGACACATTCTATGATGGCCATGACATGGACATCAACAAACGCGGCTATCTGATGGGCATACGCGAAACACCGCGCGGCACCTTTACCGCCGTGCAGGGCCAGCACTGGTATGAATTCGATCTAATGGGCCAGATCCTGGCAGACCATAAACTACCGCGCGGATTCCTCGATGCGTCGCATGAGTCGATTGAAACGGTCAACGACACCGTCCTGCTGCGCGTCGGTAAGCGCGACTACCGTAAAGAAGACGGTATACATGTGCAAACTATCCGTGACCAGATTATTGAAGTCGACAAATCTGGCCGTGTGATTGATGTCTGGGACCTGACAAAAATTCTTGACCCGCTGCGTGACTCGCTGCTCGGTGCATTGGATGCAGGCGCGGTATGCGTAAACGTGGACCTTGCACACGCAGGTCAACAGGCTAAGTTGGAGCCAGATACGCCTTATGGTGATGCACTGGGCGTGGGCGCTGGCCGCAACTGGGCACACGTTAACTCTATCGCCTATGATGCCAAAGATGATTCCATTATTCTTTCCTCTCGCCACCAGGGCGTCGTCAAAATTGGTCGTGATAAGCAGGTGAAATGGATCCTTGCGCCGTCTAAAGGCTGGAATAAACAGCTGGCGAGCAAGTTGCTAAAACCGGTAGATGCAAAAGGCAATGCGCTACAGTGCGATGAAAACGGCAAGTGCGAAAATACCGATTTTGACTTCACCTACACTCAGCATACGGCGTGGCTTTCCAGCAAAGGCACATTAACTATTTTTGACAACGGCGATGGCCGCGGACTGGAACAACCGGCGTTGCCGACCATGAAATACTCCCGTTTCGTCGAATATAAAATTGACGAGAAAAAAGGAACCGTCCAGCAAATTTGGGAATACGGCAAAGAACGTGGTTACGATTTCTATAGCCCGATTACATCAGTTATTGAATATCAAAAAGACCGTGACACCATGTTTGGCTTCGGTGGCTCAATTAATTTATTTGATGTTGGACAACCGACCATCGGCAAAATCAATGAAATTGACTACAAAACAAAAGAAGTCAAAGTTGAAATTGATGTCCTTTCCGATAAGCCCAATCAAACCCATTACCGGGCATTACCCGTTCGTCCACAACAGATGTTCAAATAATCACGGTGCATTAAGGATTAACTATGTCAGCTAAATGGATTACCTCATTATTTAAAAGCATGCTGTTAACCGCCGCTCTTGCGGTCCCTTTTGCGGCCTCAGCGTTTACCGAAGGCACCGATTATATGGTCCTGGAGAAACCGATTCCCAATGCCGATGAAACACTGATCAAAGTGTTTAGTTATGCCTGCCCGTTCTGTTACAAGTACGACAAAGCCGTTACCGGTCCGGTATCAGACAAGGTCGCCGATCTCGTCACCTTCACGCCGTTCCATCTGGAAACCAAAGGCGAATACGGAAAACAAGCCAGCGAAGTCTTTGCCGTGCTGATTGCCAAAGATAAAGCAGCGGGCATTTCCTTGTTCGATGCCAATTCGCAGTTTAAGAAAGCCAAATTTGCCTATTACACGGCCTACCACGACAAGAAAGAACGCTGGTCAGACGGGAAAGATCCAGCCTCATTTATCAAAACGGGCCTCGATGCCGCAGGCATGAGCCAGGCTGACTTTGAAACTGCGCTGAAAGATCCTGCCGTTCAGGAAACGCTGGAAAAATGGAAAGCCGCCTATGACGTCGCCAAAATCCAGGGCGTTCCGGCTTACGTCGTCAACGGTAAATACCTGATCTACACCAAGAGCATTAAATCCATTGATTCTATGGCGGCGCTCATCAGGGAACTGGCAACGAAATAAACAGGGATATACTTATGGCTTTCATAAAGGGATTGTGGCGAGATTTACGTACCGCCCCGGTAGAGACGCTGGTGAGATGGCAGGAACAGCGCTTTCTGTGGCTGTTGATGGCAGCTGCGATGGGCGGGCTGATTATTCTGGCGCACTCTTTCTTCCAGATCTATCTCTACATGGCCCCCTGTGAGCAGTGTGTCTACATTCGCTTTGCCATGTTTGTGATGGTGGCAGGTGGGCTGATTGCGGCAATCAACCCGAAAAATGTCGTTCTGAAGCTCATTGGCTGTATTGCAGCATTTTACGGCTGCATTATGGGTATTAAGTTCTCGCTCAAACTTAATGGCATTCATCATGCGGTACACAACCCGGATCCGGATTCACTTTTTGGCGTGCAGGGGTGTTCGACTGACCCCACCTTCCCGTTCAATTTGCCGCTGGCAAACTGGGCACCAGAATGGTTTAAGCCCACCGGTGACTGCGGCTATGACGCCCCCATCGTTCCTGATGGCGTGGTGCTCAGCAGCATGCAGAAGTGGTTTGTCGATCTCTATCAGCAGTCTGAAGGTTGGTATCTGCTGCCACCGTGGCAATTTATGAATATGGCCCAGGCTTGCTTGCTCGCTTTCGGTTTGTGTTTAGTGCTGCTACTGGTGATGAGCGGAGCCTGGGCACTGAAACGGGTCAGAGCAAAATAGCCAGGCCGTAATAACAAAAAACCGAAGCCAGAAAACTGACTTCGGTTTTTTATTGCCACCCCAACTGGCGTGGTAAAGCGTGTGCTATCAGCTGGCTTTACGTTCGTGCGCCTGACGGTAAGCGACTAAATCTTCAATCGTGACCACAGCCATATTATGCTTGCCTGCAAATTCGATGCACGCTGGCGCACGCGCCATGGTGCCATCATCATTGGTCAGCTCACACAGTACACCAGCCGGTTTAAAACCTGCCAGCGTCATCAGATCGATGGTTGCTTCAGTATGACCACCGCGGGTCAACACGCCGCCAGCCTGAGCACGCAGCGGGAAAACGTGTCCCGGACGGTTCAGATCGGAAGGTTTAGCGCCGTCTTTAACTGCCGCGCGAACCGTGGTAACACGGTCAGCAGCAGAAACACCGGTAGTTACGCCTTCAGCGGCCTCAATGGTCACGGTAAAGCCCGTGCCGTAAGCGCTGGTGTTATTTTCCACCATCATTGGCAGATCGAGCTGCTTGCGTCGATCTTCAGTGATGCACAGGCAAACAATACCGCTACCGTGACGGATGGTAAGTGCCATCTGTTCAACGGTCATGGTTTCTGCCGGGAAAACCATATCGCCTTCGTTTTCACGATCTTCGTCGTCAAGCACCATCACACCGCGTCCTTCACGCAGCGCAGACAGCGCATGTTCAACACGTTCGAAAGGCGTACCAAAAGAGGAAAGTAGCGTCTGATTCATGGTAAAAAAACCTCACTAAAATTATGGTTACCAGAATCAGGGCAGTCTTAGGAGTACCGTCTAAGCGGCAAAAAAATAACGTGAGCGGGTCCATGCCCGACTGGATCGTTACTCTCTCCCATCCGGACTCTAACCGTCGGCCCCGGAATTACACCGGATCTGCTGACCTTTTCGCGTTAACGAAAAGCGCTCGCGGGCTTTCAACATCAGTTGATTTACCGCCGGTGGGGAATTTCGCCCCGCCCTGAGAATAAGCGAGTTAACTATAACGCTATTGATTACCTTCATCAACGCCTTTGCTTGACTTCACTTCACACAATTCTGGTTTATGCCGCTGCCAGTTCGCACTACAATAGGCAGCAACACGTACCAGTTCAGGGAAACCACCATGATTGACCCGAAAAAAATTGAGCAGATTGCTCGTCAGGTCCACGAGTCGATGCCGAAAGGGATCCGCGAGTTTGGGGAAGACGTCGAGAAAAAGATTCGCCAAACGCTGCAGTCGCAGCTGACGCGCCTGGATCTGGTAAGCCGCGAAGAGTTTGATGTACAAACCCAGGTTTTGCTGCGCACCCGCGAAAAGCTCGCGCTGCTTGAGCAACGCCTGACCGAGCTGGAAGCGCGCGAGAAACCGGCTGAAGTGAAGCCTGCGCCTGCTATCCCGCCCGTCGATCCGCAAGCGTAAAAACGACAACGGGCCGCAAGGCCCGTTTATCTGTTAGTGTTCCAGCTCTAATTTTTTCGCCTCAGTTGCCTGCTGGCAATACAGCGCGTAGCGTTTGCAAAACCAACTGCGGTGCTCCTCATCCATGTTGCCAGTTACGGCCTGGATATCAACAGGGTGGCCCTCAGCCTGCATCCTGGCAAAACTCCGGGCCAGGAAATCGAAATTGTTCAGTGAATACATATTGCTGTTCATGAGCATACCCTCCAGTTATTGAATATCTGTTAAGGCCATATGCTTTTTCTGATTCCAGTATTTCCCTATACGCGAAGTTGTTCTGTACATAATGTGCGCAAATTGAGAGCTATGCTTCACACTTTCCTACGAAATCTGAGAGGGGGAAGAGTCCTTTTTCGGATTTAAGGATCAAGGGCGTCCATGCTATTGTAACGTTATGTAAAAGTAAGAGGTGAAACCATCACTTACGACACTATGCCCAAAATAACTTGAAGAATGACGGGTATATCAGGGAACGCGGTTACAGGAGGACGAGACTTGATTTTATTTGCGGAATATAACAGCCCCTACCTGTTTGCTATTTCATTTGTTCTACTTATTGGCCTACTGGAAATTATCTCGCTTATTTTTGGCCATTTTCTTTCAGGCGCGCTGGATGCACATCTCGATCACTACGATTCCCTGACCTCCGGCAATATTGGGCAAGCGCTGCACTATCTGAACATCGGACGCATTCCCTCACTTATCGTGCTTTGCTTACTCGCCGGCTTCTTCGGGCTCTTCGGCATACTCATCCAGCATGGCTGGGTCACGCTATGGCAAACACCGTTCAGTAACCTGTTGCTGGCCCCGATATGTTTACTGCTTTCGGTTTTCGCCGTGCATTACAGCGGGAAGGTCATTGCCCCCTGGATGCCCCGCGACGAAACTACCGCCCTCGCGGAGGATGATTTTATCGGCAACATGGCCATCGTCACCGGGCACTGCGCCGTTGCCGGAATGCCCTGTGAAGGCAAATTTACCGATAAGTTTGGCCAGACCCACTATTTGTTGCTGGAACCTGAGCCCGGGAAAGAAATTAAAAAGGGAGACAAGGTACTGATTATCTGCCGACTCTCCGCCACGCGTTATTTAGCTGAGCTAAACCCCTGGCCGAATGTTTTGTAGTTTTACTTTAAGGGAATAACAGAATGGATGATGTTTTTGGCATGCTACCTTCATGGATGTTTACCGCCATTGTGGCGGTGGTCGTCTTATTAATTATCGGTATTATCTTTGCTCGCCTCTACCGTCGCGCCTCTGCTGAACAAGCCTTTGTGCGTACCGGACTTGGCGGACAGAAAGTGGTGATGAGCGGCGGTGCGATCGTGATGCCCATCTTCCACGAAATCATTCCGATCAACATGAATACCCTCAAGCTTGAGGTTAGCCGTTCCACCGTCGACAGCCTGATCACCAAAGACCGTATGCGCGTTGACGTCGTCGTCGCGTTCTTTGTCAGAGTAAAACCCTCCGTTGAAGGTATTGCTACCGCCGCCCAGACGCTGGGGCAGCGCACCCTGTCACCGGAAGATTTACGTGCGCTGATCGAAGATAAATTTGTCGATGCCCTGCGCGCAACCGCATCGCAAATGACCATGCATGAGCTCCAGGACACCCGTGAAAACTTCGTTCAAGGCGTGCAGAATACCGTTGCGGAAGACCTGTCAAAAAACGGTCTGGAGCTGGAAAGCGTCTCGTTAACCAACTTTAACCAGACGGAAAAAGTCCATTTCAACCCAAATAACGCCTTCGATGCCGAAGGTCTGACGAAGCTGACGCAGGAAACCGAACGCCGTCGTCGCGAACGTAACGAGGTTGAACAAGACGTTGAGGTTGCCGTGCGCGAGAAAAATCGTGATGCACTGTCACGTAAGCTGGAAATCGAACAGCAGGAAGCCTTTATGACGCTTGAGCAGGAGCAGCAGGTGAAAACCCGCACCGCCGAGCAAAACGCGAAAATCGCCGCGTTTGAGGCCGAACGTCACCGCGAAGCTGAACAGACGCGCATTTTTGCCGAACGCCAGATTCAGGAAACAGAAATCGAGCGTGAGCAGGCCGTTCGTTCGAGAAAAGTCGAGGCCGAACGTGAAGTACGCATTAAAGAGATCGAACAACAGCAGGTCACAGAGATTGCGAATCAGACCAAATCTATCGCCATTGCCGCCAAGTCCGAACAGCAGTCTCAGGCTGAAGCGCGCGCTAACGACGCGCTGGCGGAAGCCGTTCGCGCCCAGCAGAACGTAGAAACCACCCGTCAGACCGCAGAAGCCGATCGTGCGAAACAGGTTGCGCTGATCGCCGCCGCACAGGATGCAGAAACCCAGGCGGTTGAGCTGACCGTGCGCGCGAAAGCGGAGAAAGAAGCAGCCGAACTGCAGGCGGCGGCGATTGTTGAGCTGGCCGAAGCCACGCGTAAAAAAGGCCTGGCGGAAGCCGAAGCCCAGCGCGCGCTGAACGATGCTATCAACGTGCTTTCTGACGAGCAAACCAGCCTGAAGTTTAAACTGGCACTGTTGCAGTCCCTGCCAGCGGTTATTGAAAAATCCGTGGAACCAATGAAGTCTATCGACGGGATTAAAATCATTCAGGTTGATGGTTTGAATCGCGGTGGCGCAGTCGGTGAAGTCGCGACCGGCAGCATAAGCGGCGGGAATCTGGCAGAGCAGGCGTTATCCGCTGCCCTTGCCTATCGTACCCAGGCACCGCTGATTGATTCACTGTTAAATGAGATTGGTTTGTCCGGCGGTTCGCTTCACGCCCTGACCACGCCGTTAAACGCAACGGCAGGAGTCGATATTAACCATGAGGCTGCGGTAAAAGAAGAATAACAACGTTTGCCATGTTTCCCCCCATCCCTGGCCCGTAAAGCCGGGGATTTTTTATTCTGAAGCAGCGTTTTGCGTGGACGCTCCAGCAATAAGAAATCAGCAGGAGAAAGCCCTTGCCCGTGTCAGGTCGCTCACTAACAATCGCCTTGTTAGCAAGGGGCTGCAACGAGAAAGCCCCTCTCGAAGAAGGGGCTTTAATAAGGAAAGGGTTATGATGAAACGAGTCATCATACTGGTTGTGCTGTTACTGATAAGTTTCCACGCTTTCTAACAGTCAATCAGAGGGGGGAGAAATCCCCTCTCACCCTTATTCCAGTACTTTAGGTCGAAAAAACAGCAGCGTCAACAGCGGGAAGCGCGCCGAAACAAAAAGTACGACCCGTTTCCAGCATTCGTTATTTATCGCTATCTTTCTGGATCTTTTTGATGATATTGGTCGTTGAGCAGCCGTCTTCGAAGTTCAGCACCAGCACTTCACCGCCGTTCGCCCATACCTCTTCGCTACCCGCAATTTGTTCCGGCTTGTAGTCACCACCTTTTACCAGCAGATCCGGCAGAACACCTGCGATCAGTCGCTGTGGGGTATCCTCTTCAAAAGAGACCACCCAGTCGACGGATTCCAGCGCACCCAGTACGATCATCCGCTGCTCGAGCGGGTTGACCGGACGCGTTTCGCCTTTCAGGCGTTTGGTAGAAGCGTCGCTGTTTACTGCCACGATCAGACGATCGCCCAGCTGGCGCGCATTCGCCAGATAAGAGACATGGCCCGCGTGCAGGATGTCGAAAACGCCATTGGTCATGACCACTTTCTCACCGCGCTTGCGCGCGCTGGCCACGGCTTGTTTCAGCTCGGCTTCCGTCATCACACCAAAACCGGTATCCGCGCGACCACGCACGGCGTTTTCCAGTTCGATAGGCGAAACGGTGGACGTCCCCAGCTTACCCACTACCACGCCCGCCGCGGCGTTAGCAAAATAACACGCTTCTTCCAGTGAGTTACCCGCCGCCAGCGTTGCCGCCAGCACGCCAATAACCGTATCGCCGGCACCAGTCACGTCATACACTTCCTGCGCCTGGGTCGGCATGTGCAGCGGTGCTTTGCCCGGCTGCAGCAGCGTCATGCCCTGCTCGGAACGGGTGATCAACAGCGCGGAAAGATCGAAATCCGCAATCACCTTCATGCCACGTTCAACCAGTTCTTCCTCGCTTTTACACTTACCGGCCACCGCTTCAAACTCGGACAGATTTGGTGTCAGCAGCGTCGCACCGCGATAGCGTTCAAAATCAGTGCCTTTCGGATCGATAAGCACCGGTACGCCAGCCTTTCGTGCCAGCGCAATCATCTGCTGCACGCTGGCCAGTGCGCCTTTGGCGTAGTCAGAAAGTACCAGGGCACCGATAGAACCCAGCGCCTGGTTAATACGATCGTGCAGCGGCTGTGGATCTACACCTTCGAAGCCTTCCTCAAAGTCCAGACGGATCAACTGCTGGTTGCGGGAGAGTACGCGCAGTTTGGTGATCGTCGGGTGTGTCGGCACCGAAACGAAGTCACATTTCACGTTTACGTCCGCCAGCGTCTTACTCAGCGCACGCGCCGCATCGTCAATGCCGGTCAACCCCACCAGACGAGAATTAGCGCCCAGAGAGGCAATGTTCATCGCCACGTTTGCCGCGCCGCCAGGACGTTCTTCAATGGTATCCACTTTGACTACCGGGACCGGGGCCTCTGGTGAAATACGGCTGGTAGGCCCATACCAGTAGCGATCCAGCATCACATCACCGACAACCATGACTCCTGCACGTTCAAACTCTGGCAGCGTTACTTTCATTCCTGTCTCCTGAGAGATTCTCTGAGGGTCTTAAAATTTGCGCGCTATAATAGCACACTTCACTCGGCAACCAGCCACTTCTGCCAGCTGTCACGCACCAGTGCGCGCTCAGCGCTGAAGCACTCCGGCGCCACATGGCCCGGAAGTTCCTGCAAAGCAAGATGATGAAGTTCATCACGCAGCGTGGTATAGGCGCGGGTCAGCGCCAGGGCTTCTTGCTCTTCCATAATGTCGTTTTGTGCCAGTAATTCCAGAATGCGCACGTTATCTGACCAGCGTGTCAGTTTCGGTTTTTCATGGGCATAGCGCAGCACCAGATATTGAGTAATAAACTCAATGTCGGTGATCCCGCCTTCATCTGCTTTGATATCAAAGCGATCGCGATGCTTATTACCCAAATGAGCACGCATTTTCTCGCGCATTTCACGCACGTCGGTCTGCAACGTTTTTCCGTCACGAGCGAGCGTCATGATATCGCGACGCACCGCGTCAAACTGAGAGGTCAGCTGCGGGTCGCCATACACCACGCGAGCACGCACCAGCGCCTGATGCTCCCATGTCCAGGCTTCGTTGCGCTGGTAATCGGCGAAAGCCTCGGTTGATGTCACCAGCATGCCTGCGGCACCGGACGGGCGCAGCCGCGCATCCACCTCATACAAAATGCCGGAAGACGTGCGGGTACTGAAAAGGTGCATGATGCGCTGTGACAGACGCAGATAGAACTGCCGCCCGTCAATTTCACGCACGCCGTCAGTCATCACGTCCATCGGACAATCGTGCAGGAAGATCAAATCAAGATCGGAGCTGTAGCCCAGCTCCCAACCGCCCAGCTTGCCGTAACCGACAACGGCGAAACCGCGGCCCTCGCGATCGCCAAGGTGCGTTGGCTGCCCGTAGCGGGCGACCATTTGCGTCCACGCCTGCTGAACCACGGCATCGATAATGGCTTCGGCCAGCCATGTTAAGTGGTCGCTCACCTTCATCACTGGCAGCGTCCCGGCGATATCGGCCGCCGCAATACGCAGCAGTTGAGTTTGCTTGAACTGACGCAACGCTTCCAGTTGCTGTTCTTCGTCATCCTCCGGCACACGCAGCAGATACTGACGTAGCTCATCACGGTAGGCATCGGTTGCGGTGGGCTGATACAGGGTGTTCGGATCCAGCAACTCGTCCAGCAGCAGCGGATAGCGCGCCAACTGGCTGGCGACCATCGGCGAGGCGGCGCACAGCGAAATCAGGTGCTTCAGCGCGCCAGGGAATTCACTCAACAGCTCCAGATAGGTCGTACGGGTGACAATGCCCACCAGCAGCGGAGTAATACGCGACAGCGGCACCGAGGCATCAGCGCGGGAGCAAACATCGCTCAGCAAGTGCGGCATCAAATGATCCAGCACCTGGCGTCCGCGTGGGCCGATGGTGCGCTTATCCAGCTCTTTACGGAAATCGGCGATCAGGGTCAGCACGCGGCGCTGATCGTCTTCCGCAAGATGCGCCAGCACTGGCGTGGTGTCATCTTCCTGCAAAGCATCCTGCCACAGTTCGCGCCACTGTTCCGACAACGACTCTTCCTGGGTTTCCGTTTCATCATCACCGATTAACTCATTGAACACCCGACGCACGTTGCCCATGTGAACGTTCAGGACAGCCGTCAACTGCGACCAGTCATCTGCACCCATGGCCCATGCCAGACGCGCGCGATTTAGCTCATCGCCCGGCAGCGTCTGGGTCTGTTCATCGTTGATGCTCTGCAGCAGGTTTTCCAGACGACGTAAAAAGAGATAGGCACTTCGTAAATGCTCCGCATCGGTATCAGACAGTAGATGCAGCGCGTTGATGGCGCTGAGCGTAGGTAATAGCGCGCGGGATTGTAGCGATGGCTCACGCCCGCCGCGAATCAGTTGGAAGACCTGAACGATAAATTCGATTTCACGAATACCGCCCGCCCCCAGCTTGATATTGTCTTTCAGACCACGGCGGCGGACTTCACGGGCAATCATCCCTTTCATGTTACGCAGCGACTGGATCACGCTGAAATCGATATAACGACGAAAAACAAAAGGCCGCAGCATGGCGCGCAGTTCAGCGACGTAAGTACCGTCAGCATCCCCCATAATCCGCGCCTTAACCATCGCGTAGCGTTCCCAGTCACGCCCTTGCTCCTGGTAATAATCCTCCAGCGCCGAGAAGCTCAGCACCAGCGGACCGCTGTCACCAAACGGGCGTAAACGCATATCCACCCGATAGACAAACCCATCCATTGTCGGCTGATCCAACACTTTGATCAGCCGTTGGCCCATACGCGTAAAGAACTGCGCGTTATCCAGCTCACGCCGTCCACCCTGCGTCGATCCGTGTTCTGGCCAGGCAAAAATCAGGTCGATGTCGGAGGAAAAGTTAAGCTCGCCGCCGCCCAGTTTTCCCATCCCTAAAATCAGCAGCGGCTGCGGGACACCGTCAGGGTTGCACGGCGTTCCCCACTCACGACAGCAGGCGTCATACAGCCAGTCTCGTGCAGCGATAATCAGCGTTTCAGCCAGATGGCTTAACTGCTGCAAAATGCTCTCTTCCGTCACCCGCGACAGCGTCTGCGCCCAGGCAATTCGCACCATGATGCGACGGCGAAACAGGCGCAGCTCACGCATCAGCGCCGCTTCATCACCGACGTCAGCTAATGCTTGCTGCAACCAGACGTCATAGTGCTGCCATTCATCCGCCAGCGGCGGCGCGCTTTCCAGCTCTGCCAGCCACTCGGGATGGGCGATCACGCTGTCGCGAACAAAATCACTGAATGTGAGCACTGACTTCGCCTGCAGGCTGAGTGACGCTTCAGGTATTGCTGCTGGCAGCCGATCAACAACGGTCGGCCAGTACTGTTGTAACGGTGAAGAGAGCTGCTGCATTTACGGGTTATCCTTTAAATGATGCCGGATAGTGGCGTTTCGCCTTATCCGGCCTACAAGACATTTACGCCCATCGCGTAGGCCTGATAAAGGCATCCTGATCTCGGTCCTGATTATCGTTTACCGCTGTGCAGCCAGAACGGCTCCTCAGAGATCGCTTCATTACGATAATGTTCAATTTCAATATGTTGGCGCGTCATGATGGCATGACGTAAACCCTGCCAGGTCGCAATCCATTCCGATGCTACCTTCTCATCGTAATAGCCTGCCAGCATCAGAATACTGTCAATGTTTCGCGTCAGGCGCGGGATTTGGTCGGCATATTGATCGCCCAATGGCTGACCAAACACCGTTTTCAGTTCAGCCGCATGACGTGAAAGATGGGTATCAGAGAAACGCTTGAAGGAGTCGACGATTTTGACCTGCGCTTTCGCATCGAGGAACGGTTGCCACCCTTTAGTCACCAACCACTCGGTGAGTGCCAGTTTTGCCATTGCCGTTTGCGGGTTGTAAACCGCAGATACCGCAGAAGTTTCAGCAGCAATAATCGCTTCCGACTGGGTCAGCAAATCACGTAAGTGAGCGCTCGCTTTACGTGGAACATTCCCGCCAAACAGCATCAGGATGTGGCGTACCAGCCCCATCGCCGCCAATACTTCCGATTTGGCGCCTTTTACGCCGCGAACCCATAACTCCTCATGGAACTGCCATTGCGACAATGCCAGTTCCAGCGCGGCTTCAAGCCCCTGCTCAATGCTGGCCTTCGCCGGAACGTGCAGAATACTCGTCGGCTTCAGCTCGCGTGGGGCATTCCCCTGCGCAAGATGATAACCCCGTGCCGCCTTACTCAGGCTGCCCTGGCGTAACCCCTCATGGGCAACCAGCTGATGTGCCAGCTTCAGTACCGCACGGGTATCACCGCTTAGCAGCTCCAGTTCGAGCTCACAGATAGGTTCAGCGAACTCTCCAGCTTTCACTTCACCGAGATCGAGGGCGATTTCAATCTGGCTACCGTCAACCTCAAGCAGCCATTTCTCACGGTTAAAATCAGTGCTGAACAGCGGTTGTAGCTGAGAGGCGAGATCGGCTGGCAGTTCGCCATTTGGCCAAACTTCGGCGGGAAGCAGCGCAAGATCGAGTTCTGGCTCGCTCAACGCAACATTATACTCTGGTCGCTGATGCAACCCCCCCGTCACCCGTCCGGCAATTTTCAGGGTCATTTCATAACGACCGTTCTCACCGCGAATACGCAGCCCCATATCATGGCTACGCAACCACCCATCCGGCGTTTCATAGTAGATATTCAGCAACTGGCTGGGCGCATGATGCTCTCCCCCCAGCGTATTCAGACGTTCGCACAATGCATCAACAGCATCATTATTGACGATAAATTTTAATTCGATTTCCTGGGTCATGATCTTGTACTTATGGGTTATGTCACAGTTGAGAAAACAGACTGCGAACTAAGTGCGTTCTTGATTGTCAGTAGATAGTATTTTGCGCCAAATTGCCATGCAACGAGCAATTTGACGGGCGTAAAAGTTTCGAGTGGTGACAAAAGGGACACAGATGATTCCGATTGATGTTGAATGCTTTGCGTAGAGACACTGATGCCACTACTATCGTTCCACTTTCTATGACAATAACGACAGCCTGATGCCAAAATTACGCCTGATTGGATTAACTTTACTCGCACTTAGCGCCACTGCCGTCACCCATGCAGAAGAAAAGCGCTATGTCTCTGATGAACTGAACACCTGGGTCCGCAGCGGTCCGGGAGATAATTATCGCCTCGTGGGTACGGTTAACGCCGGCGAGGAAGTCATTCTGTTACAGACTGATGCCAGCACCAACTACGCCCAGGTAAAAGACAGTACCGGACGCACGGCTTGGATCCCGCTGAAAGAGCTGAACAGCACGCCAAGCCTGCGTACCCGCGTTCCGGACCTGGAAAACCAGGTAAAAACACTGACCGATAAGCTCAATAATATTGATACCACCTGGAACCAGCGTACCGCCGATATGCAGCAAAAAGTGGCGCAAAGCGACAGTGTGATCAATGGGTTGAAAGAAGAAAACCAGAAGCTAAAAAACGAGCTGATTGTGGCGCAGAAAAAGGTCAGTGCCGCGAATTTGCAGCTTGATGATAAGCAGCGCACCATCATCATGCAGTGGTTTATGTATGGCGGCGGCGTACTGGGACTGGGTCTGTTGCTCGGTCTGGTTCTGCCACACATGATCCCAACCCGTAAACGCAAAGATCGCTGGATGAACTGAATCGCCTTCTCCGCCACACTGACATATGATTAAGGGATGATTTTTTTCAAAAGGAAAGTGGCGTGAAGATTTATCTGGTCGGTGGAGCTGTTCGGGATGCGTTATTAGGGCTACCGGTTAAAGATAAAGATTGGGTTGTCGTCGGCGCCACGCCGCAAGAGATGCTCGACGCGGGCTACCAGCAGGTAGGCCGCGATTTTCCTGTTTTTCTCCATCCGCAAACACGCGAAGAATATGCGCTGGCGCGAACCGAACGAAAATCAGGTTCAGGCTACACCGGATTTACCTGCTATGCCGCAGCAGACGTAACGCTGGAAGCCGATCTCCAGCGCCGCGACCTGACGATCAACGCGCTGGCCCGCGATGATGACGGCGAGATTATCGACCCGTATCACGGGCGTCGCGATCTGGAAAATCGTCTACTGCGCCATGTTTCCCCTGCTTTTAGCGAAGATCCGCTGCGCGTACTGCGCGTGGCGCGCTTTGCCGCGCGTTATGCACACCTCAGCTTCCGTATCGCCGATGAAACCCTGGCCTTAATGCGCGAGATGACCGCTGCCGGAGAACTGGCACATTTGACGCCGGAACGAGTCTGGAAAGAAACGGAAAATGCGTTAACTACCCGTAATCCACAGGTCTTTTTCCAGGTCCTGCGCGACTGCGGCGCACTGCGCGTTCTGTTCCCGGAAATAGACGCTCTGTTTGGCGTCCCGGCGCCGGCTCAATGGCATCCGGAAATCGACACCGGTATTCACACGCTGATGACGCTGTCGATGGCGGCCATGTTGAGCCCAAACGTAGATATACGTTTTGCCACGCTGTGCCACGATCTTGGCAAGGCTCTGACGCCAAAAGCGCTGTGGCCACGTCATCATGGTCACGGCCCGGCGGGCGTCAAACTGGTAGAGCAGTTATGTCAGCGTCTGCGGGTGCCCAATGACATCCGCGATTTAGCCAAACTGGTGGCGGAATTCCACGATCTCATTCATACGTTCCCGATCCTGCAGCCGAAAACTATCGTGAAGTTGTTTGATTCCATCGATGCCTGGCGTAAACCGCAACGTGTGGAACAAATTGCCCTGACCAGTGAGGCCGACGTCCGGGGTCGCACCGGTTTTGAAGCAGCAGATTACCCGCAAGGTAGGCTGCTGCGGGAGGCCTGGCAAGTCGCACAGACTGTGCCGACGAAAGAGGTCGTTGAGGCAGGATTCAAAGGGCCGGACATTCGCGAGGAGCTGACACGACGTCGCATTGCGGCGGTGGCCAGTTGGAAGGAACAGCGTTGCCCAAAAGCGTAGGCAGTATGTTGCCGGATGCGCTGCGCTTATCTGGCCTACGGGGTCAACATCTCGTTCCGTAGGCCCGGTAAGCATAAGCGCCACCGGGCACACAAAAGTTAGAAGAACACCACGTAAACAGCGGCGGCGACCACAAAACGATAAATCGCAAATGGAATAAACGAGATACGTTTAATCAGCTGCAGGAAGGTTTTGATCGCCACCAGCGCCACTACAAATGCCGTCACGAAGCCCACAGCAAACATTGGAATGTCTGACGCGCTCAGGAACGACCAGCTTTTGTAGAGATCTAACGCCGTGGCACCCATCATCATTGGTACCGCCAGCAGGAATGAGAATTCCGATGCAGCATAGCGGCTCACGCCCATCAGCATACCGCCTGAAATGGTCGCTCCGGAGCGGGAAAATCCCGGCCACAGTGCCAGGCACTGGAAGCAGCCAATCATAAACGCCTGGCGATAAGTCATATCATCCAGACCCGGCGCGCGCGGCTCTTTCGGCTTCAGGCATTCTGCGGCTATCAGCAGCACGCCCCCCACTACCAGCGCATACATCACGTTGATCGGGTTAAACAATGATTTGATGGTATCGTGGAAAATCAGTCCCAGTACCACGGCCGGGATCATCCCTAACAGGATATGCCCCAGCGTTAGTCGTCCCTTGCCGGTTCCTTCATGCGGGGCTTTACCAAAGTGAATGCCAATCAGGCCAAACAAGCGGCGCCAGAACATCACCACAACAGCCAAAATAGAACCCAGTTGAATAACCACTTCAAATGTCTTTGCGGTAGCGCCTTCAAACCCCAGCAGGTGGCCAACAATAATCATATGGCCGGTGCTGGATACAGGCAAAAACTCCGTCAATCCCTCGACCACACCCAAAATTGCCGCCACCAGCAGCGAGTGCATATCACTCATCAATTAACCCCTAGATAGAAAACCACGGCAAAAAAGAGCCAACGTTAGGACTCTTTTATACCTGTTAGGTTTAGATATTATTAATTTAATTACTTTCTTTCAGATTATTGCCACGCTCAATGATAACGCCGACGTTTGCCGCTCTCGCCACCGCCCCCGGCTTGCTGAGCTTGATGCGTACCCATGGGGAATTAAAACGGCTAAGCAGGAGGTCTGCCACCTCTTCAGCCACGCGTTCAACCAGCGCAAAACGTCCGCCTTCCACATGGCTGACCACCGTTTGTGCGATATCAGCATAGCTCAGGCAATCGGCAACATCGTCGCTTTTCGCTGATTTGCGGTTATCCCATGCCATTTCGATATCGAACACCAGTTTTTGTTCGATAGTCTGTTCCCAGTCATAAACACCAATAGTGGTGATTACCGAAAGTTGCTCTATAAATACAATATCCATCACGACCTGCCTGCTTTTTGGCTAACCCGGATACCACTTCCGGCGAAATATGCGTATTATCCACGGAAGTAGTGTTTTACACGACATTTTCAAAACGGAACAGCTTATGAGTGCAATCGCGCCTGGAATGATTATCTTCGCGTACCTCTGCGGCTCAATTTCCAGTGCTATTCTGGTATGCCGCCTCGCTGGATTGCCGGACCCACGTGACAGCGGTTCTGGAAATCCGGGCGCGACAAACGTATTGCGAATTGGTGGCAAAGGAGCCGCCGTCGCCGTGCTGATTTTTGACGTCCTGAAGGGTATGTTACCCGTGTGGGGTGCATACGCGCTAGGCGTTAGTCCTTTCTGGTTGGGCTTGATTGCTATCGCCGCCTGCCTGGGACACATCTGGCCGGTGTTCTTCGGTTTTAAAGGTGGGAAAGGCGTCGCCACCGCCTTTGGCGCCATTGCGCCGATTGGCTGGGATTTAACTGGCGTCATGGCGGGCACCTGGTTACTAACTATCTTGCTGAGCGGTTATTCCTCATTAGGGGCCATCGTCAGCGCCCTGATAGCCCCATTCTATGTCTGGTGGTTCAAACCCCAGTTCACCTTCCCGGTATCCATGCTGTCGTGCTTAATTCTGCTGCGCCATCATGACAACATCCAACGTCTGTGGCGTCGACAGGAGCCGAAGATCTGGACCAAGCTGAAGAAAAAGCGCGAAAAAGATCCCGAGTGACGATATTGCCGGATAATGACGCGACGGTGTCTTATCCGGCTTACAGGATCTGATACCCGTCAACCGGCTTACCCAACCGCTGCTGGCACCACGTTGCCAGAAACTCTACGCACACCCGTAGCTTTACGCTGCGATACAATGGCTCCTGATACACCGCCCAGATATTGGCGCTCTGCGCATATTCTGGCAGCACGCGAACCAGTTCACCGCTGAGCAGAAACGGCTGTACGTCCCACTCAGAACG
This sequence comes from Citrobacter sp. wls711, assembly GCF_005281055.1. Classification (NCBI taxonomy): domain Bacteria; kingdom Pseudomonadati; phylum Pseudomonadota; class Gammaproteobacteria; order Enterobacterales; family Enterobacteriaceae; genus Citrobacter; species Citrobacter sp. wls711. The sequence goes on from NZ_SZXC01000053.1 coordinate 94,732, forward strand.
CAGCATGATCCCTTTTCCCTGTAACGCCCACTGCAACACAATCTCGCCGCTGTTAGAAGAAAGATGCCCCGCCACCTTGACCGATTTTTTCTCGTGGCCGTTATCAAGCTCCCAAACCCCGTGCGTCATATCGCGCTCTTTGGTAACCAGGCAATCATGGCGACTTAATTCCTGTAACGTCTTTGGATCCCCGTATTCGCGTAAATATGTCGGTGCAGCACACAATATTCTTTTATTTTTCGTTAACAAATGTGCAATATAATAATCGGGAATTTCATCATTAATACGAATATCCAGATCGATATTATCCTGCGCTAAATCAATTTGCCGATCGTACAGTTCAAAATGCACCTGTAATTCAGGATAGCTATGCATCAATTCGGTAATCGCTGGGGCGATATAACTGCGCCCAAACCCAAAGCTACAACCAATACGGATCATCCCTTCCGGACGCGTTTTGATTTGCGTGACGTCATCCACCAGATGCTGATAGCGGGCGAGGATCTCCTGCGCATGTTCATAGCACCGCTGACCGCTTTCCGTTAACACCACGCCGCGTGCGGAGCGGTTAAGCAGCGTGGCCCCTAGCGTAGCCTCCAGAATCTGAATGCGTTTTGTCACAAACGCTGGCGTCTGCCCAAGGGTCGCTGCCGCCGCGCTAAAGCTGCCGCTATGCACAATTTCAACCAGCACCTGCAGGTCTTTCGCCAGGGGATAGGTGTTCAGCATGTTCAGGATATCCGTGAGGGTGTGAATCGCAGTGTAATTCCCCTGGACATATTAAACCCTGCCTTGGCGCAATTTTTATTATCTTAAGCGGGCATCATTCACGAACTGTTAATTGGTTATTCACAGCGCTAAAAAATATAAAGCCACATTTTTAGTGGTAGTTTGTCCGGGAGAATTTATTTCCAGATAAATAAAAGAACTGGAGTTGACATGATGAGCCATCAAAATAACCAACATGCGATAAATACGCTGACTAACATTGTCGCTGATTTTACCGCCATGATTTCTACCCGTATGCCCGACGATGTCGTAGATAAATTAAAACAGCTACGCGAAGGCGAAACCTCGCCGATGGGTAAAATTATCTACCACACCATGTTTGACAACATGCAGAAGGCGATCGACCTGAATCGCCCGGCGTGTCAGGACACCGGTGAAATCATGTTCTTTGTGAAGGTCGGTTCCCGCTTTCCACTGCTGGGCGAACTGCAAAGCATCCTTAAGCAGGCCGTTGAAGACGCCACCGTGAAAGCGCCGCTACGCCACAATGCGGTAGAGATTTTTGACGAGGTAAACACCGGCAAAAATACCGGTACCGGCGTGCCATGGGTCACCTGGGACATCATCCCCGACGCTGACGACGCAGAAATTGAAGTCTATATGGCGGGCGGTGGCTGTACGCTGCCGGGGCGTTCCAAAGTGTTAATGCCTTCCGAAGGCTACGAAGGTGTCGTGAAGTTTGTTTTTGAGAATATCTCCACGCTAGCAGTAAACGCCTGCCCACCGGTGCTGGTCGGCGTAGGTATTGCGACCTCCGTTGAAACCGCCGCCGTGCTGTCACGCAAAGCCGTACTGCGCCCGATTGGCTCACGCCATCCCAATCCCAAAGCTGCCGAGCTGGAACTGCGTCTCGAGGAAGGACTTAACCGTCTGGGTATTGGCCCACAGGGGCTAACGGGTAACAGCTCCGTGATGGGCGTGCATATCGAATCGGCCGCACGCCACCCGTCGACCATCGGCGTGGCCGTTTCTACCGGCTGCTGGGCGCACCGTCGCGGCACGCTGCGGGTTCATGCCGATCTCTCCTTCGAAAATCTGTCTCACACCCGGAGCGCGTTATGAAAAAGATCCTGACAACCCCGATCAAAGCCGAAGATCTGGCAGACATTCGCGTCGGCGATGTCATTTACCTGACCGGTACGCTGGTGACCTGTCGCGACGTGTGTCACCGCCGCTTGATCGAGCTCAAGCGCCCGATCCCGTACGATCTAAACGGTAAAGCCATTTTTCACGCCGGCCCAATCGTGCGTAAGAACGGGGAAAAATGGGAGATGGTCTCCGTCGGCCCAACCACCAGCATGCGTATGGAAGCCTTTGAGAAAGAGTTCATCGAGCAAACCGGCGTCAAACTGGTGGTCGGCAAAGGCGGCATGGGACCGTCGACCGAAGAAGGGTGTAAGCAATTCAAAGCACTGCACGTGATCTTCCCGGCTGGCTGCGCGGTTGTTGCCGCCACGCAGGTTGAAGAAATTGAAGAGGTGCACTGGACGGAATTGGGCATGCCGGAATCCCTGTGGGTGTGCCGGGTTAAAGAGTTTGGCCCGCTGATTGTTTCCATCGATACCCATGGCAACAACCTGATCGCCGAAAACAAAAAGCTGTTCGCTGAACGTCGCGACCTGATCGTCGAAGAAATCTGCGAGCACGTGCACTACATCAAATAACCCTCCCGGAGAGGCGCATACCTCTCCCCCTTTCGCAGGGATACAACAATGGCACCTTTAGCTGGTTGGTGGCGATACCTGGCTCCGCTGGTGGTCATCGCCATTATTGCTGTTTTGCCCGTTCCTGGCGGTCTTGCAAGCCACACCTGGCTCTATTTTGCCGTCTTTACCGGGGTCATCGTCGGGCTTATCCTGGAACCTGTTCCCGGTGCGGTAGTGGCGATGATTGGTATTTCTATCATTGCCGTGCTGTCGCCGTGGCTGTTGTTCAGCCCTGAGCAACTCGCCCAGGACGGATTTAAATTTACCGCCAAATCGTTGTCATGGGCGGTGTCGGGGTTTTCTAACTCGGTTATCTGGCTGATTTTCGCCGCCTTTATGTTCGGCACCGGTTACGAGAAAACGGGTCTGGGTCGGCGTATCGCGCTGATGCTGGTAAAGAAGATGGGGCATCGCACGCTGTTTCTCGGCTATGCGGTGATGTTCTCCGAACTGATCCTTGCCCCCGTGACACCGTCTAATTCCGCACGCGGCGCAGGCATTATCTACCCGATCATTCGTAACCTGCCGCCGCTGTATCACTCTCAACCCAACGATCCCAGCGCCCGCTCCATTGGCTCTTACATTATGTGGATGGGGATCGTCGCCGACTGCGTCACCAGCGCTATTTTTTTAACGGCGATGGCACCAAATCTGCTGCTAATTGGCCTGATGAAAGGTGCTTCCCATACAGCGTTAAGCTGGGGTGACTGGTTCTTAGGCATGCTGCCGCTGAGCATTTTACTGGTGTTGATCGTGCCCTGGCTGGCCTACGTGCTGTACCCACCGGTGCAGAAATCTGGCGATCAGGTCCCGCGCTGGGCGGAAACCGAGCTGAAGGCGATGGGGCCACTGTGCGCGCGTGAGAAAAAGATGCTGGTATTGATGGTGGGAGCGCTGGTGCTGTGGATCTTTGGCGGTGACTATATTGATGCCGCAATGGTCGGCTACAGCGTGGTGGCGTTGATGCTGGTACTGCGCATCATTTGCTGGGATGACATTGTCAGTAATAAAGCGGCATGGAACGTCTTTTTCTGGCTGGCTTCGCTGATTACCCTTGCCACCGGGCTGAACAATACTGGCTTTATCTCCTGGTTCGGCAAACTGCTGGCAAACGGACTCAGCGGCTACTCGCCGATAATGGTAATGGTGGCGTTGATCGTGGTGTTCTATCTGTTGCGTTATTTCTTTGCCAGCGCCACGGCCTATACCTCTGCCCTCGCGCCAATGATGATTGCAGCCGCGTTGGCGATGCCGGATATCCCGCTGCCGGTATTCTGCCTGATGGTCGGTGCCGCCATTGGTCTGGGCAGTATTTTGACCCCGTACGCTACCGGACCAAGCCCGATCTACTACGGCAGCGGCTACTTGCCGACGGCCGATTACTGGCGACTGGGCGCCATCTTCGGCCTGATATTCCTCGTCCTGCTGGTGATAACCGGCCTGCTGTGGATGCCTCTGGTTTTACTGTAAATCCCGCCGGGGCGGCGTAGCGTCGCCCCTTTTTCCTACGCATCTCTCCAGTCCGCTTTCCCGGTACGCTTACGCCGCCGGTAACTCCGCCAGCGGCCAGCGTGGACGCACGGTGACACCAAGGTCTGCCGTTGCTCCGGATTTAAAACGCACCATGCCCGCATAGGCGATCATCGCCCCGTTATCGGTACAAAATTCCGGGCGCGCATAGAACACTTCGCCACGGCGTTTTTGCATCATTTCCGCAAGCGCGGCCCGCAGGGTACGGTTAGCGCTCACGCCCCCCGCCATCACCAGACGCTTAAAACCGGTTTGATCCAGCGCGCGTTTGCACTTGATCATCAGCGTATCGACCACCGCATCTTCAAATGCACGGGCGATATCCGCACGGGTCTGATCGTCGTTTTCGTTATTACGAATGGTATTCGCGGCGAACGTTTTCAGTCCTGAGAAGCTGAAATCCAGCCCCGGACGATCGGTCATCGGGCGCGGGAAGACAAAACGCTTTTCCACGCCCTGAGACGCCAGCTTAGACAGCATCGGGCCACCTGGATAATCCAGCCCCAGCAGTTTGGCCGTTTTATCGAACGCTTCACCGGCCGCATCGTCAATCGATTCGCCCAGCAACTCATACTGTCCAATACCGGTGACGCTAATCAGCTGCGTGTGCCCGCCAGAAACCAGCAGCGCTACAAAAGGATATTCCGGCGGATTATCTTCCAGCATCGGTGCCAGCAAATGGCCTTCCATATGGTGTACAGGAATGGCCGGAACATTCCAAGCGAACGCCAGAGAACGCCCTACGGTCGCCCCCACCAGCAGCGCACCGACCAGACCCGGTCCTGCGGTATAGGCCACCGCATCAATATCTTTTGCCGTTAACCCTGCTTCAATCAGCGCCGCCTGAATCAACGGTACGGTTTTACGCACGTGATCGCGTGAAGCCAATTCAGGCACAACTCCACCGTAGTCAGCGTGCAATTTCACCTGACTATACAATTGGTTGGCTAAAAGACCTTTTTCATCGTCGTAAATGGCGATGCCGGTTTCATCGCAGGATGTTTCAATTCCCAGTACACGCATGACTTGTTTTACCTCGCTCTAATACCGCGCAGTGTAGGTCGAATGCGGGTTGATGTAAAACTTTGTTCGCCCAAGGAAGAACCCTCGTGTATACTCCTCACCCTTATAAAAGTCCCTTTCAAAATCGCGTCGGTGCTTTACAAAGCAGCAGCAATTGCAGTAAAATTCCGCACCATTTTGAAATAAGCTGGCGTAGATGCCAGCGGCAAACCGAATTTATAAAGGTGAGAGTTACATGCCGGTAATTAAAGTACGTGAAAACGAGCCGTTCGACGTAGCACTGCGTCGCTTCAAGCGTTCCTGCGAGAAAGCAGGTGTTCTGGCGGAAGTTCGTCGTCGTGAGTTCTATGAAAAACCGACTACCGAACGTAAGCGCGCTAAAGCTTCTGCTGTGAAACGTCACGCGAAGAAACTGGCTCGCGAAAACGCACGCCGCACTCGTCTGTACTAATCTATTGGGAGCTAAGGCTCTCAATTCAGACTGAGTTGTAGTTGTAAGGCCGTGCTTCCGGAAGGAATGCGCGGCTTGTTTTCGTTTATAAGTCGTTAAAAATAACGGGGCATATGGCCGGAAGAATCCCACGCGTATTTATCAACGATCTGCTTGCCAGAACCGACATCGTCGATCTTATCGACGCGCGGATAAAGCTGAAAAAGCAGGGCAAGAACTACCATGCGTGCTGTCCGTTCCATAACGAGAAAACCCCCTCTTTCACCGTTAACGGTGAAAAGCAGTTCTACCATTGCTTCGGCTGTGGCGCACACGGTAATGCCGTCGATTTTTTGATGAACTACGATAAACTCGAGTTTGTTGAAACCGTCGAAGAGCTGGCGGCGATGCACAATCTTGAAGTGCCGTATGAAGCCGGAACTGGCCTGAGTCAGATAGAGCGCCATCAACGGCAAAATCTCTATCAGTTAATGGAAGGGTTAAATGATTTTTATCAGCAATCCTTCGCCCAACCTATCGCCGAGCCTGCTCGCCAGTACCTGGAACAACGCGGCCTGAGTACCGAAATTGTTCAGCAGTTCGCTATTGGTTTTGCTCCGCCAGGCTGGGATAACGCATTAAAACGTTTCGGCGGCAATGTCGACAACAGGAAGCTGCTGCTCGATGCCGGAATGCTGGTCATGAACGACCAGGGAAGAACTTACGACCGTTTCCGCAATCGCGTGATGTTCCCGATTCGCGACAAACGAGGCCGGGTGATTGGTTTTGGTGGCCGTGTGCTCGGTAATGATACGCCGAAGTACCTGAACTCCCCGGAAACCGATATTTTCCATAAAGGTCGCCAGCTGTATGGCCTTTATGAAGCCCAACAGCACAACGCTGAACCACAGCGTCTGCTGGTTGTCGAAGGATATATGGATGTTGTAGCCCTGGCGCAATACGGTATCAACTATGCCGTTGCCTCACTGGGTACGTCGACCACGGCTGACCACATGCATATGTTATTCCGGGCAACAAACAATGTGATTTGCTGTTACGACGGCGACCGCGCCGGACGAGATGCCGCATGGCGTGCGCTGGAAACAGCAATGCCTTACATGACAGACGGTCGTCAGCTACGCTTTATGTTCCTGCCCGACGGGGAAGACCCGGATACGTTGGTACGTAAAGAAGGAAAAGAGGCTTTTGAAGCGCGGATGGAGCAGGCTCAGCCACTCTCAATGTTCTTATTTAACAGCCTGTTACCACAGGTTGACCTAAGTACGCCAGATGGCAGTACGCAGCTTGCCGCGCTGGCACTGCCGCTTATCAGCCAGGTCCCTGGCGATGCGCACCGTATTCAGCTGCGCCAAATGCTGGGCCTGAAGCTGGGGATTTTTGACGATGCCCAACTTGATCGTTTAATGCCAAAACAGGCTGAAAGTGGCGTCATACGCCCAACTCAGCAGATAAAACAGACTCCTATGCGTATACTTATAGGACTGTTGGTACAAAACCCGAACTTGGCGCCACTGGTGCCCCCCTTGAATGGGCTAGCACAGAGTAAATTACCAGGACTCAGCCTGTTTAACGAGTTGGTCAGTCTCTGTGTTGCACAGCCGGGCCTAAACACCGGGCAGCTGTTAGAAAATTATCGCGGAACAGGTGAATACTCAACACTTGAAAAACTCTCAGCCTGGAACGATATAAGGGATGAGAATGTTGAAAAAATGTTCACCGACACGCTAAACCGAATTTTTGATTCAATGCTTGAACAGCGACAAGAAGAGTTGATAGCTCGCGATCGCACGCACGGTCTAAGCAATGAAGAACGCCGGGAGTTCTGGGAAATCAGACAAGCCCTGGAAAAAAAATGAACTTAACGGCTTAACTGCCGAATATCGTTCGGGAAGCCCCCGACAGCCGCACGGAGAGGCAGCGGCAAAATATAAGTATGCCCTCGTTTTGCCGTTGGCGGTTTTACCGCCCAACACCAATCAAACGAATTAAGTGTGGATACCGTCTTATGGAGCAAAACCCGCAGTCACAGCTGAAGCTACTTGTCCAACGTGGTAAGGAGCAAGGCTATCTGACCTATGCCGAGGTCAATGACCATCTGCCGGAAGATATCGTCGATTCAGATCAAATCGAAGACATCATCCAAATGATCAATGACATGGGTATTCAGGTGATGGAAGAAGCACCGGATGCCGATGATCTGCTGCTTGCTGAAACCTCCAACAGCACCGATGAAGACGCGGAAGAAGCGGCTGCCCAGGTTCTGTCCAGCGTTGAGTCCGAAATCGGCCGTACAACTGACCCGGTGCGCATGTACATGCGTGAAATGGGTACCGTTGAACTGTTAACCCGTGAAGGCGAAATTGACATCGCTAAACGTATCGAAGACGGGATTAACCAGGTTCAATGCTCCGTTGCAGAATACCCGGAAGCCATCACCTATCTGCTCGAGCAGTACGATCGCGTAGAAGCTGAAGAAGCGCGTCTTTCCGACCTGATCACCGGCTTTGTCGATCCGAACGCGGAAGAAGACATGGCACCAACGGCGACGCACGTCGGGTCTGAACTCTCTCAGGAAGAGATGGATGACGACGAAGACGAAGATGAAGAAGAAGACGACGACAGCAGCGATGACGACAACAGCATCGACCCTGAATTAGCGCGCGAGAAATTCGGTGAACTGCGTACTCAGTACGAAATCACCCGCGACACTATCAAAGCGAAAGGCCGCAGCCATGCTGCCGCGCAGGAAGAAATTCAGAAGCTGTCTGAAGTGTTCAAACAGTTCCGCCTGGTGCCGAAGCAGTTCGACTACCTGGTAAACAGCATGCGCGTCATGATGGACCGCGTGCGTACTCAGGAACGTCTGATCATGAAGCTCTGCGTTGAGCAGTGCAAAATGCCGAAGAAAAACTTCATCACCCTGTTCACCGGCAACGAAACCAGCGAAACCTGGTTCAACGCGGCTATCGCGATGAACAAACCGTGGTCTGAAAAACTGCACGACGTGGCAGATGACGTCCACCGCGGCCTGCAGAAACTGCGTCAAATTGAAGAAGAAACCGGCCTGACCATCGAGCAGGTTAAAGACATCAACCGTCGTATGTCCATCGGTGAAGCGAAAGCCCGCCGTGCGAAAAAAGAGATGGTTGAAGCTAACTTGCGTCTGGTTATCTCTATCGCTAAGAAATACACCAACCGTGGTCTGCAATTCCTCGATCTGATTCAGGAAGGCAACATCGGTCTGATGAAAGCGGTAGATAAGTTTGAATACCGTCGTGGTTATAAGTTCTCCACCTATGCAACCTGGTGGATCCGTCAGGCGATCACCCGCTCTATCGCAGATCAGGCGCGTACCATTCGTATTCCGGTGCATATGATTGAGACCATCAACAAGCTCAACCGTATCTCCCGCCAGATGCTGCAAGAGATGGGCCGCGAGCCAACGCCGGAAGAGCTGGCTGAACGCATGCTGATGCCGGAAGACAAGATCCGTAAAGTGCTGAAGATTGCCAAAGAGCCTATCTCCATGGAAACGCCGATCGGCGACGATGAAGATTCGCATCTGGGTGATTTCATCGAGGATACCACCCTCGAGCTGCCGCTGGACTCTGCCACCACCGAGAGCCTTCGTGCCGCAACGCACGACGTTCTGGCTGGCCTGACAGCGCGTGAAGCGAAAGTTCTGCGTATGCGTTTCGGCATCGATATGAACACCGACCACACGCTGGAAGAAGTCGGGAAACAGTTCGACGTTACCCGCGAACGTATCCGTCAGATCGAAGCGAAGGCGCTGCGTAAACTGCGTCACCCGAGCCGTTCTGAAGTGCTGCGTAGCTTCCTCGACGATTAATCTCGCCGTATAAACATCAACGCCACCGCAAGGTGTAATGCTGATCAGTTAAGGATCGGT
>NZ_SZXC01000008.1:0-100350 GCF_005281055.1 Citrobacter sp. wls711
TCTTCTTCACGCTTGTAGATGGCACCGCTTGGGCAGGTCGCCACGCACGCCGGGTTAAGGCAGTGCTCGCACAGACGCGGCAAATACATCATGAAGGTATTTTCGAACTGGCCGTACATCGCCTTCTGCATGTTCTCGAAGTTTTTGTCTTTTGACAGCTTCTCGAACTCGCCGCCCAGGTCGTCTTCCCAGTTCGGACCTTTGGTTATCTTGTCCATACGCTTGCCGGTGATCAGCGAACGTGGACGTGCAATCGGCTGCGCTTTGCTGTCAGCCGGAGCGTTGTGCAGCGTCTGGTAATCGAAGTCAAACGGCTCGTAGTAATCATCGATACCCGGCAGATGCGGGTTAGCGAAGATTTTACCCAGCAGCAGCGCTTTATTACCCATGCGCGGTACCAGCTTACCGTTGATCTTGCGGATCCAACCGCCCTTCCATTTTTCCTGGTTTTCCCAGTCGGTCGGGAAACCGGTGCCCGGCTTAGTTTCAACGTTGTTGAACCAGGCGTACTCGGTCCCTTCACGGCTGGTCCAGACGTTTTTGCAGGTTACTGAACAGGTGTGGCAACCGATGCACTTATCGAGATTCAGCACCATGCCGACTTGTGAACGAATTTTCATTTTACGCTCTCCTGTACCTGGTCATTGCCTTCGCCATCCAACCAGTCAATGTTCTTCATCTTACGGACCACCACGAACTCATCACGGTTTGACCCTACGGTGCCGTAGTAGTTAAAGCCGTAGGCCAGGTGGGCATAACCACCAATCATGTGCGTCGGTTTCGGCGTAATACGGGTCACCGAGTTATGGATCCCGCCGCGCTGTTCGGTAATTTCCGACCCTGGAATATTCACAATACGTTCCTGGGCGTGGTACATCATGGTCATCCCGGCCGGGACACGCTGGCTGACTACCGCACGGGCGGTTAGTGAACCGTTGCTGTTAAAGACTTCGATCCAGTCGTTATCTTCGATACCCAGATCTTTCGCATCCGCTTCACTCATCCACACGATCGGACCGCCGCGGCCTAATGTCAGCATCAGCAGGTTGTCGCTGTAAGTGGAGTGGATACCCCACTTCTGGTGTGGCGTCAGGAAGTTGAGCGCCTTTTCCGGATTGCCGTTGGATTTCTCGCCCATCACGGCTTTCACCGAACGGGTGTCAATTGGCGGACGATAAACCAGAAGACTTTCACCGAAGTCGCGCATCCACTGATGATCCTGATACAGCTGCTGACGACCGGTCAGCGTACGCCATGGGATCAGCTCGTGAACGTTGGTGTAACCGGCGTTGTAAGAAACATGCTCATCTTCCAGGCCAGACCAGGTCGGGCTGGAGATAATTTTACGCGGCTGCGCCTGAATATCGCGGAAGCGGATTTTCTCGTCTTCTTTATTCAGTGCCAGATGCGTATGGTCACGGCCGGTAAATTCACTCAGCGCAGCCCAGGCCTTCACCGCCACCTGACCGTTGGTTTCCGGCGCCAGGGTGAGGATCATCTCGGCGGCATCAATCGCCGTATTCAGCATCGGCTGACCTTTAGCCGGGCCTTCTGCCTTGGTGTAGTTAAGCTTACGCAGCAAGTCCATTTCGCTCTGGGTGTTCCAGGCAATCCCTTTCCCGCCGTTACCGACTTTATCCATCAGTGGGCCGATGGAGGTGAAGCGTTCGTAAGTTGCGGGGTAATCACGCTCAACGGTCATGATGTGCGGGGCAGTAACACCAGGGATCAGATCGCATTCGCCTTTTTTCCAGTCCTTCACGTCCAGCGGCTGCGCCAGTTCGGCAGCGGAATCGTGCTGAATAGGCAGCGTCACCACGTCGGTTTCTTTACCGAGGTGACCTACGCAGACTTCAGAGAATTTCTTGGCGATGGCTTTGTAAATTTCCCAGTCGCTTTTCGATTCCCAGGCCGGATCAACAGCGGCAGACAACGGATGAATAAACGGATGCATGTCCGATGTATTCATGTCGTCTTTTTCATACCAGGTGGCGGTAGGCAACACGATGTCGGAATACAGACAGGTGCTCGACAGGCGGAAGTCCAGCGTCACCACCAGATCCAGCTTGCCATCGAGACCGTTGTCCTGCCATTCCACTTCTTCTGGCTTCACACCGCCCTGTTTGCCCAGATCCATCCCCTGAATACCGTGTTCAGTACCCAGCAGATACTTCAGCATGTACTCATGACCTTTACCGGACGAGCCCAGCAGGTTAGAACGCCAGATGAACAGGTTACGCGGATGGTTTTTACCGTTTTCAGGTTGTTCTGCCGCAAAGCGAATAGAACCCTCTTTCAGCGATTTCACGGTGTAATCCACCGGCGTCATCCCGGCTTTTTCCGCCTCACGGGCAATGTACAGCGGGTTGGTGCCCAACTGCGGCGCAGATGGCAACCAGCCCATACGTTCAGCGCGCACGTTAAAGTCGATCAAATGACCGCTATAGCGGGACTTGTCCGCCATCGGCGACAGCAGTTCCTGCGCAGTTACCGTCTCATAACGCCACTGGCTGGAGTGGTTATAGAAGTAGGAGGTGCTGTTCATGTGACGTGCCGGACGCTGCCAGTCAAGGCCAAACGCCAGCGGCTGCCAGCCGGTCTGCGGACGCAGTTTTTCCTGACCCACATAGTGCGCCCAACCGCCGCCGCTCTGACCAACGCAGCCGCAGAACACCAGCATGTTGATCAATCCGCGATAGTTCATATCGAGGTGATACCAGTGGTTCAGACCGGCACCGACGATGATCATTGAACGACCGTGCGTTTTGTCAGCGTTATCGGCAAATTCACGGGCGATACGCACGATTTGAGCGCGTGATACACCGGTAATTTTTTCTGCCCATGCCGGGGTATATGCTTTGATATCATCGTAGCTGGTGGCGCAGTTTTCATCGTTCAGACCGCGTTCCAGACCGTAGTTCGCCATGGTCAGGTCATAAACGGTGGTCACCAGCGCGGTAGTACCGTCCGCCAGTTGCAGGCGTTTGACCGGCAGTTTGTGCAGTAGAACGTTTTCCAGTTCGACTTTATTGAAGTGCTCGGTGCCTTCGCCGCCAAAGTATGGGAAGCCGACTTCAGCGATGTCATCCTGGCTGCCCAGCAAGCTGAGCTGCAGTTCGGTTTCTTTACCGGATGTGCCGTCGCGCTGCTCAAGGTTCCACTTCCCTTTTTCGCCCCAGCGGAAACCAATCGAACCGTTTGGCGCGACCATCTCGCCGTCGGTATTGACGGCAACGGTTTTCCACTCTGGGTTATTTTCCTGGCCCAAAGAATCGACCAGATCGGCGGCGCGCAGCATACGGCCCGCCGCATAGTAACCGTCACGCTCTTCGAGCATCACCAGCATCGGGAAGTCGGTGTAACGACGCACATAGTCGGTGAAGTACTGGCTTGGGTTATCAAGGTGGAACTCACGCAGCATGACGTGACCCATTGCCAGCGCCATCGCGGCATCGGTGCCCTGCTTCGGTGCCAGCCACAGGTCGCACAGCTTGGCAATTTCGGCATAGTCCGGGGTGATCGCGACCGTTTTGGTCCCTTTGTAGCGAACTTCAGTGAAGAAGTGGGCATCCGGGGTACGGGTCTGCGGAACGTTTGAACCCCAGGCGATGATGTAGCTGGAGTTGTACCAGTCGGCAGATTCCGGAACGTCGGTCTGCTCACCCCAGGTCTGCGGAGACGCAGGCGGCAGGTCACAGTACCAGTCGTAGAAGCTCAGGCAGGTACCGCCAATCAGGGACAGGTAGCGTGCACCGGAGGCGTAGGAAACCATCGACATTGCCGGGATCGGCGAGAAGCCCGCCACGCGGTCAGGGCCGTAGGTTTTGACGGTGTAGACGTTAGAAGCGGCAATCAGCTCATTCACTTCCTGCCAGGAGGAACGTACAAAACCACCACGACCGCGCGCTTGCTTGAAGCTTTTTGCTTTATCGGCGTCTTCGATGATGGATGCCCATGCGTCTACCGGATCGCTGTGCAGTCTTTTCGCTTCACGCCACATTTTCATCAGGCGTTTACGCATCAGCGGGTATTTCAGGCGGTTAGCGCTGTAGAGATACCAGGAGTAGCTCGCACCGCGCGGGCAGCCGCGTGGTTCGTGGTTTGGCAGGTCTGGACGGGTGCGCGGGTAGTCGGTTTGCTGGGTTTCCCAGGTCACCAGACCATTTTTCACGTAGATTTTCCAGCTGCATGAGCCGGTGCAGTTTACCCCATGAGTTGATCGCACGACTTTGTCATGCTGCCAACGCTGGCGGTATCCATCCTCCCAGTCCCGGTTAGTATTGAGAAGCTGGCCGTGCCCATCGGCAAAGGTTTCGCCCTTCTGCTTGAAGTAGCGAAACCGGTCCAGGAATTTACTCATCGGTTGTCTCCTGTAGGAGCCTGACGGCTCTCTGATAAATCGACATTGCTTGATTGAGAGCGAAGGTAACGCTATGAAAGCGCGTGGGAATTGATAACGATCAAGGCAGGCAGGGATGGGAAAGAGAGGTTAAATTTTATATACCCCTTAAGTGGGATAGGGTAAAAGTCAGTAATTAATTGATTTTAAATATGATTTTAAAATTAACTCATCATACAAATGTTAAATTCTTTACAAGTGAGTATTAAGGGGTATCCCCCCTGGTAAACCTCTTTCTGTGCACCGTTCTGACAGACGATAGTCTCTGTAGACAAATAAGTATGTTGTAACTAATTACAGACAAAAAAAAGCGCGGTCTAACACCGCGCAAAGGATAATCAACCTACACGTCATCCTTCAAACTGCTTCCGCGTTGGCTGTGCTCGTTCTCCCCAGTCACTGACTTGAGTATGCTCCTGGGAATTTCTCACTTGCCGCCGTGATGCAGTTTGAGTGATTTTGTGTACATTACTTTTTTATTTTTTAGAATGACGTCCGTATACCACCCAAGTGATGACCACGCAGGCGACATAGAAGATCAGGAACACTTTCATCGCATCTACCGGCGAACCGGTTAACGCCAGCGACGTACCAAACGCTTTAGGAATAAAGAAGCCGCCAATCGCGCCGATCGCTGAGATAAAGCCCAGTGCCGCCGCCGTGTCGGTTGCCGCTTCACGCATCGCTTTCTCTTCGGAGCCACCTTCGGCTTTCACTCGGTCCATCGTCAGTTTACGGAAGATCACGGAGATCATCTGGAAGGTAGAACCACTACCCAACCCAGCCGTCAGGAACAGCGCCAGGAACACCGCAAAGAAGGCGATAAAGTTGCCACCCTCACCGTTTGTTGGCAGCGTCAGGAACAGCAAGGCGCTGAAAATGGCCATCAGGACAAAGTTCACCAGCGTCACGCGCGTCCCGCCCAGTCGGTCAGAAATCGCCCCACCAGCAGAACGCGCCAGGGCGCCAATCAGCGGACCAAAGAAGGCGTAATGCAGGATTTGCACCTCAGGGAACTGCGTTTTTGACAGCATGGCAAAACCGGCAGAGAAGCCGATAAAGGAGCCGAAGGTTGCCAGATACAGCAGACTCATAATCCACAGATGTCCGCGTTTCAGCACCGGTAATTGCTCTTTCAGTGACGCTTTAGAGGTTGCCAGTTCGTTCATACCAAACCACGCAGCCAGCGTCAGCACCGCCAGAAACGGTACCCAAATCCACGCGGCGTTGGCCAGATAAAGCTGCGTGCCATCCGGTTGCTCAACGCCGTGGCTACCAAATGCCGCGAAGATAGACAAGGATACCACCAGCGGCGCAACCAACTGCATCACACTGACACCCATGTTACCCAGTCCGCCATTCAGCCCCAGCGCACCGCCCTGTTTCTGTTTCGGGAAGAAGAAACTGATGTTAGCCATGCTGGAAGCAAAGTTTGCCCCGGCAAAACCGCACAGCAGAGAGATGATAATAAACGTGCTAAACGGCGTGGTGGTATCTTGCACGGCAAAACCTAACCATACGCAAGGAATGATCAAGATACCGGTGCTGAATGCCGTCCAGCGACGTCCGCCAAACAGAGGAACCATAAAGGAGTACGGAACACGCAGCAGCGCACCGGAAACCGACGGTAATGCCGTCAGCATGAACAGCTGCTCGGTGGTAAAGTCAAAGCCAACCTTCGGTAAGTTCACCGCCACGGCGCTAAATAACATCCATACGCAAAATGCCAGCAGCAGACAAGGGACGGAAATCCACAGGTTGCGGCTGGCAATACGATGACCTCTTTGTTGCCAAAAGGCGGGATCTTCCGGCCGCCATTCTGTAATTACAGATCCAGATGCCCTTTCCGGGGCAGATGAGTGACTCATAGACACCTCTGATACTTGTTTCGATGCCTGCAACATTAGGGTTTACAGCGAGAGGTAAGTTGATATAAATCAAAGGAAAAGATGTCATTATTAGTGCTTAAAATTTATCATTACCCCAAATGAGTACATAACATCGCTAAAAAAGATGTGGTTTTTCACGCTTCTGTCGACCCCTACTCCCCGCAGCCGGGGATCTCTCCCACCTGCGGCAATTAAGGGGTAGCCCGTTTGAGGTATGGGTATACTCCAGTGTATAGCTGAGAATAACGCCACTGCTTGCAGCAGCATCGTCATTCATAAGGTTTTCGCTACAACGAAATCCTGAAGGAAGAAGTCACCATGTTAAAACGTTGTCTCTCTCCGCTTACGCTGGTCAACCAGGTGGCGCTGATTGTTTTACTGTCCACCGCAATCGGCGTGGCAGGTATGGCCGTCTCCGGCTGGCTGGTTCAGGGCGTTCAGGGCAGCGCGCATGCGATTAATAAAGCCGGCTCCCTGCGTATGCAGAGCTATCGTCTGCTGGCAGCGGTTCCGCTGGATGCCAATGACCAGCCGCTGCTGGAAGAGATGGAAAGAACGGCCTTCAGCCCGGAACTCACGCGCGCCGCTAAGCGCGACGGACAACAGGCGCAGCTGAAGGCGTTACAGGATTACTGGCATACCGAACTGGCGCCAGGGCTATCACATGCACAAAACGCGGACGCCGTTGCCGAGGACGTTACGCAGTTTGTGGCAGGACTGGATAATCTGGTGACCGCCTTTGACCACACCACGGAATTGCGTATTGAGCGCGTGGTGATGCTGCATCGTCTGATGGCCGTGTTTATGGCACTGCTGCTGGTTTTCACCATTATCTGGCTGCGTGTTCGTCTGCTGGAACCGTGGAAACAGCTGCTGTCGATGGCGCGAGCCGTCAGCCAGCGTGATTTTACCCAGCGCGCACGCATTAGCGGGCGTAATGAAATGGCAGCCCTGGGATCGGCACTGAACAATATGTCAGAAGAGCTGGCAGAAAGTTACGCGGTACTGGAACAGCGGGTGCAGGAGAAAACCGCCGGTCTGGAGCATAAAAACCAGATCCTCTCCTTCCTGTGGCAAGCCAACCGCCGTCTGCACTCTCAGGTACCGCTGTGTGAACGTCTTTCCCCGGTACTCAACGGGCTACAAAATTTAACGCTGTTGCATGATATCGAACTGCGGGTGTACGACCTGGAAGATGAAGATAATCACCAGGAGTTTACCTGTCAGTCGAACGTCAGCTGTGATGAAAAAGGGTGTCATCTGTGTCCGCGCGGCACGCTGCCCGCCATTGACGGCGGAATCACACTGAAATGGCGACTGACCGATGCGCATACTCAGTATGGTATTCTGCTGGCCACGTTGCCGCACGGACGTCATCTTAGCCACGACCAGCAGCAACTGGTTGATACCCTGGTTGAACAACTGACCGCGACGCTGGCGCTGGACAGGCAGCAGGAGCGTCAGCAGCAGTTGATTGTGATGGAAGAGCGTGCCACCATTGCACGCGAACTGCATGATTCTATTGCACAATCACTTTCTTGTATGAAGATGCAGGTCAGCTGTTTGCAAATGCAAGGCGAGACGCTGCCGGAAAACTGCCGCGCTCTGCTGGGTCAAATTCGTAACGAATTGAACACGTCCTGGGTGCAGTTGCGTGAGCTGTTAACCACCTTCCGTTTACAGTTAACGGAGCCTGGATTGCGCCCGGCGCTGGAAGCCAGCTGCCAGGAATACAGCGCCCGATTTGGTTTTACGGTAAAGCTGGATTACCAGCTGCCACCGCGTCTGGTGCCCTCGCACCAGGCTATTCACCTGTTGCAAATTGCCCGTGAAGCCCTGAGTAATGCCCTGAAACACTCTCACGCCGATAACGTTGTGGTGACGGTGGTGCAAAATGGCAAGCAGGTCAAACTGACAGTGCAAGATAACGGCTGCGGCGTACCGGAAAACGCCGAACGCAGTAACCACTACGGCATGATTATTATGCGCGATCGTGCGCAAAGCTTGCGCGGCGATTGCCGTGTACGCCGTCGCGAGACTGGCGGTACTGAAGTTGCTGTCACTTTCATTCCCGAAACAAACTTCACAGAAGTCCAAGGAGATACCCATGAGTAATCTGGAACCGGCAACCATCCTGTTGATCGACGATCATCCGATGTTGCGAACCGGTGTAAAACAGCTTGTCAGCATGGCGCCCGATATTACCGTGGTCGGCGAAGCCAGTAATGGCGAGCAGGGTATCGAGCTGGCTGAATCTCTTGACCCTGATCTGATCCTGTTGGATCTCAATATGCCCGGTATGAACGGTCTGGAAACGCTCGATAAGCTGCGCGAAAAATCCCTGTCCGGCCGCATCGTAGTATTCAGCGTCTCCAATCATGAAGAAGACGTGGTCACCGCCCTGAAACGCGGCGCGGATGGTTATTTGTTGAAAGACATGGAACCGGAAGATTTACTGAAGGCATTACAGCAAGCAGCCGCCGGTGAAATGGTGCTCAGCGAAGCCTTAACACCCGTACTGGCCGCCAGCCTGCGTGCTAATCGTGCCACCTCAGACCGCGATGTCACCCAGCTCACGCCGCGCGAACGCGATATCCTGAAACTGATTGCCCAGGGCCTGCCTAACAAGATGATTGCCCGCCGTCTGGACATCACCGAAAGTACGGTCAAAGTCCATGTGAAGCATATGCTGAAGAAAATGAAGCTCAAATCACGCGTAGAAGCCGCGGTATGGGTGCATCAGGAACGCATTTTCTAATTTTGTATGCTGCTTATCGTCAACGAGGATCATTTTCCGACACCGCGCTAAACGGTTCGGTCAGTGATAGCGTGATCTCATTGGAAGAGACACGCTGACCCTGTTCGTCTTCCACCACCACCGACAGCCGCCAGCGGTTTGTTGCCCCGTCACTGCTGTCCCACTTTGGCATAATAATCGTCCAGCCTTCTGCACTCCGGGTGGTTGTTCCCGCCGTCAAACTCAGCGCTTGCGTATCCCCCTGCCACGTCAGGTGGCGAATACCGTGCAGACTGCGCACCTCCAGCTTCAGCGCCACCGACTCGCCAGGCGTGAGATCCCACGGCGGAGTTGCCAGAAACACAGCCAGGGTTTTGCGCTGGCGATATTCCATCGTCGGCAGATTGTTACGCTGTGGTAAATCATAACGACTCCCGCGCAGGGACTGACTGCCTGCCACTTCGCTGACCATCAACTGTTTTTTTAACGGCACGCCAAAGCGATAGTTAAGCTTTACACCGACGCTGTTCTGGCTGACCCCGCTTTCACCCTGCTTATGCTGCGCGGTCACCGTCACCAGCGGCACCGGCGTGTAGCTCAGCCCCAGCTTGACCGCCACCGGGTTGTGGTAGCCGGTTCCGGAATGAAACAGATCGACCTGGTCGCCAAAGTATTGCTCCACGCTAACGCTGGTATTGAGATGTTCATAAAACGGGACCCGCATCAGTGCAGTAAGGTCGTATCCCCGCGCCATGCGCTGCACCTGCGTCGCAGAACGTTCCTGCCAGGACGAGAACGGCTGGTAATAATTGGCGGAGAAGCGCAGATACTCGCCCCACGCTTCGGCACCCACGCCACCGCGCGGCAGGTTTTCTTCCAGCAGGGTGTCATAAAAGGTGTTGTAACCTAACAACCAGCCGTTGCGTACCCAGCGCTGCCCGATGCCCAGATTACTGACCAGCCCCTCATCTTGCTGGGTTATCCCCATCTGGCTCCAGGTCAGGTAGCGTTGATTATCCTGCCAGGGAATAAACCAGCTTCCCCGGCTGCCGGTAAAGCGACCCTCGTTATCCACCTGTAGCCCAACGCTGGCATTGCCCCAGGGAGAAAGCAACGACTCCAGCTGTTGATTCACCTGCTCGCTGACCGTGTCACGCACCTGGCCAAACGCAAACTGCTTCGCCTGTTCACCGGTATCAAGACCATTATCGGTCATGCTGGCTTCGCCAAACGCTTTGACCATTTCGGCAAAATGCTTTTCACCGGCCCGGGACTCCGCTGCCATGCCAAGATCGGGTAAGCCATCATGATTGTTGTCAAACGGGTTGGCGGCCTGCTGGATAAACGAAGACTGCGCGCTGGCAGTACCGCCTGCCAGCGGCAAGAGTAGGAGGAAACTACGTGTACAACTGAAAAAACGGCTCAAATCGTCGGTGGCTTTTACATCATTAAAGTCAGGTCTCTCGACCGTTAACCATACCTTTCAGGCCGGCAATTTGCAGCCTTTTCTCAAATTTTCAGGAATATCCTTACTCTTTAAGCGTTAGCGTTTGTTTCAGTAAAGCACGCAACTCCGGGATGCACGACCCGCAGTTGCTGCCGCAGCGCAGCTTTTGCCCCAGAGTCTGAACCGAATGGCAACCGTCGGTGATCGCCCGGACGATCGCCGTTTCGCCTACGCTGAAACAGCTGCACACTATCGCCCCCTCGTCAGGCGCTATACCTGCTGATTTGCCGCTCAGCAGCGCATGGCGTATTTCAGCATTGTCTGGCGCTCGCGCAAACGCGGCGAGAATAGTGACGGTGTCAATCTCAGGCTGCGTCGTCGCCGACCAGAATCCCAGCATCAGTTGCCCTTCCCGCCAGGCCAGAATATTCAGCCCCTGTCCCCAGTGCGCCTGCTGGATTTGCCAGCCTTGTGCCGTGCAGTACTGGCCTAGCCAGCTGGCGAATTCCCTGTCACCCGCCAGGGTATAGCGAAAAACCGTGTCCGCCGCTTTGCGCCACCAATGGACAAAACCGGGCAGTGTTAATTGATGGCGGCTAAACATCTCCCCCTGCCATTGCGGCTGCCAGGGCATGATACGCACCGCAGTCTGTTTGCTTTCTGGCTGTCCGGAATGGGGATCGCACACCGGTGCGACCAGCGCGTTTACCCGGCCCTGACGGGCAAAGCTGTTGTTCCAGTGCATCGAGGTAAACGCGCTGCCCGTCCGCTGACCTGGCTGGATTGCCACCCTGCCCACCATCAGCCCGCGCGGGGAACTGATACGACACAGCGCTCCCCCGGTCAGCTGAAATCGTACGGCGTCCTCGGGTGACACCTCGACCAGCGGTTCGCTGATGTGCTGCATCAGGCGCGAAACGGTACCGGTGCGGGTCATGGTGTGCCACTGATCACGGATACGCCCGCTGTTTAACACCAGCGGATAGAGCGCATCACAGGCGGTTGTCATCCCCTGCGGCCTGACCGGCACCAGCCGCAAACGCTGGTTCGCGTGCCAGCCCTGCCAGAGGTTTAGCGGCGCTAGACGTCGACTGACCGGCCAGCGAACCGGGGTCATGTCTTCCCACTGCGCGTACGTCATATCGGCCAGGGCACCAATATCAAAGGCGCGTTCCCCATTATTTTCAAAACCGGAAAGCGCCGCATGTTCACAGAAGACCTCCCACGCGTTTTGCCAGCTAAACGCCCCGGCATACCCCAGCTGTTTAGCCATCTGGGCGATAATCCACCAATCCGCACGCGCCTCACCGGGAGAGGACAAAAAGGCGCGCTGGCGAGAAATGCGCCGCTCTGAATTGGTCACCGTGCCATTCTTCTCTCCCCAGGCCTGCGCTGGAAAGCGAATGTGGGCATAGCGACTGGTATCGGTGTCAGCCACCACCTCGGAGACAATGACCAGCGGGCAGGCCGTCAGCGCCTGACACACGGCATGGCTGTCCGGTAACGATACCGCCGGGTTAGTCCCCATGATCCACACCGCTTTAATCTTGCCGTTGCCAATAGCCTCGAATAGCTCGACCGCCATCAACCCCGGCGTTTGCGCCAGCCGCTCAGCGCCCCAGAAGCGGGCCACGCGCGACAGGTCCTGCGGGTCAAAACTCATCTGCGCTGCCAACTGCGTCGCCAGCCCGCCTACCTCGCGACCGCCCATCGCGTTTGGCTGTCCGGTCAGTGAAAATGGCCCGCACCCGGCGCGGGCGTATTTACCGCTGGCCAAATGGACGTTGATGATCGCATTGCATTTATCGCTGCCGCTGGCGGACTGGTTAATGCCCATGGTGTACAGCGTGACGGCCTTTGGCGCATGCATAAACGCGTCATAAAACGCGGTGACTTCCGCCATCTCCAGCCCGCAAAACTGCGCCACCCGCGCCACGTCCCAGTCACGCGCGATAGCCAGCGTTTCCGTTGCCCCGTCAAAATCTCCCCGCGCTGCACCGTCGGTGGCAATTCTGTTGAGTAAACCCACGAACAGCCCACCGTCGCTGCCAGGCAGCAGCGGCAGATGCAGATCCGCAATATCACAGGTGGCAGTACGTCGGGGATCGATAACCACCACCTTCAACAATGGATTGGTTTGTCGCGCCTGCACCAGTCGTTGGTACAGCACTGGATGCGTCCACGCGGCATTCGATCCCACCAGCACCACCAGATCGCTACACTCGATATCTTCATAGCTGCAGGGCACCACGTCGGCACCCAGCGCCCGCTTATAGCCGGTCACCGCCGACGACATGCAAAGCCGCGAGTTGGTATCGATATTGGTCACACCGATAAAACCTTTCATCAGCTTGTTGGCCGCGTAGTAATCTTCCGTCAGTAGCTGACCGGAAGCGTAAAAGGCCACCGCCTGCGGGCCGTGCTGGGCGATAATGCTGCGCAGACGCGTGCCTGCGGTTTCCAGCGCCTGCGACCAACTGACCTTCGCCCCGTCAACCGTCGGCTGTAACAATCTGCCGCTCAGCCCGGTGGTTTCCGCCAGCGCCGCACCTTTGACGCACAGGCGACCAAAGTTTGCCGGATGGTCAGGATCGCCCCGGACGTTAACGCCTTTTTCGCTCACCTGGGCGATCACCCCACAGCCAACGCCGCAGTAGGGGCATGTGGTACGTATCTCACTCATGAGGCCTCCGCGCGCAGAATCAATGCCTGATTGCCTACCCACACTTTTCCATCCACCACTTTCACCGGCCAGGCGCGTACCGCCTGCTCGCCGCTGTCAACCTGGCGACCATCGCGCAGGCGAATGCGCTGTTTATACAGCGGCGAAATCACAACAGGCTCACCGGCCACATCCCCCAAAATACCGCGCGAAAGTACCTGAGCGTCACTGCCGGGTTCACGATTATCCAGCGCATAAATCGACTGACCAAAACGGAAGAGTGCGATTTGCAGGTCACCCAGTAGGGCACCAATCCCTGCCTGTTCCGGGATCGCCTCAAGCGGGCAGATCGCCTGCCAGGGTTTCACCGGCAATGTCTCACGAGCATGGCGTACAGGGGGGGCCAACTGCGGCTGGCCGCGCAAGGTTTGACGCGCGATGGCGTCATCCGGGGCATCGCTGTTGACGTAAGAGCGAAACAGCGCCAGACGTTGCGGACTGCTGAGCGTGGTTTGCCACTCGCACTGGTAGCTTTCCACTACCCGCGCCATCTCTTGTTCCAACTCGCTGGCAATACCTAAGCTATCGTCCATGATCACCTCGCGCAGGTAATCAATACCGCCCTCGAGATTGTCCATCCAGGTACTGGTACGCTGCAGGCGGTCCGCGGTGCGGATGTAGAACATCAGGAAACGATCGATGGTCTGAATCAGCGTGGCATCATCCAGATCGCTGGCAAACAGATCGGCATGGCGCGGCTTCATGCCGCCGTTGCCGCACAAATACAGGTTCCAGCCTTTATCCGTGGCAATGACGCCGACATCTTTCCCCTGGGCTTCGGCACACTCGCGGGTACAGCCGGAAACCGCCATTTTGATTTTGTGCGGTGCGCGCAGGCCCTTGTAGCGATTCTCCAGCGTGACCGCCAGTCCGGTTGAGTCCTGAACACCGTAGCGACACCAGGTTGAGCCGACGCAGGACTTCACCGTACGCAGCGACTTCCCGTAAGCGTGCCCGGTCTCGAACCCCGCCTCGACCAGCTCGCGCCAGATATCGGGCAACTGTTCAAGCCGCGCACCGAAGAGATCAACCCGCTGCCCGCCGGTAATTTTGCTGTACAACTGGTAGCGTTTAGCAATCTGACCAATGGCAATCAGGCCATCCGGCGTCACTTCCCCCGCCGGCATGCGCGGGACCACCGAATACGATCCGTCTTTTTGAATGTTGGCAAAATAGCGATCGTTCGTATCCTGCAACGGCAGATGCGCAGGTTTAAGCAGATACTCATTCCAGCAGGAGGCCAGCACCGACCCCACCAGCGGTTTACAAATTTCACAGCCGTGCCCGTGTCCATAGCGGGCAATCAACTGTTCGAAAGTGTGAATATGATTCACCCGCACCAGATGATAGATTTCCTGACGCGACCAGGGAAAGTGTTCACAGATATCCTTTTTGACCTCCACACCCTGCGCAGCCAGCTGATGCTCCATTACCTGTTTGACCAGTGCGCTGCACCCGCCACAGCCGGTTGCCGCTTTGGTACACTGTTTTATTGCACCGATATCCGTCGCCCCAGCGCTGACCGCCTGGCAGATATCGGCCTTGCTGACGTTATGACAAGAACAAATCTGTGCGGTGTCAGGGAGTGCCGCCACCCCAAGCACTTTCGGTGCGCCGCCCGCCACGGCAGGCAGGATCAGCAATTCCGGCTGCGCGGGTAGCGCCAGTCCGTTCAACATCATTTGCAGTAGCGTGGCATAGTCACTGGCATCGCCCACCAACACGCCGCCCAGCAGCGTTTTGCCGTCGGCACTGACGACGATT
The DNA here is from genome assembly GCF_005281055.1 of Citrobacter sp. wls711. Taxonomy (NCBI): domain Bacteria; kingdom Pseudomonadati; phylum Pseudomonadota; class Gammaproteobacteria; order Enterobacterales; family Enterobacteriaceae; genus Citrobacter; species Citrobacter sp. wls711. The sequence continues at coordinate 14,959 of NZ_SZXC01000008.1, forward strand.
TTCTTGTAGATTTGCTGCGGGCCGTGGGTCCACTGATAGCTTTGCGCCCCCGGCGTGCGCGCCTGCGCATCACCAAATGACGCCACATCAACGCCGAGCAGCTTGAGCTTAGTGCTCATGTCCGCCCCGCCAAAACTGGCCTCTTCCCCGGCCAGCCGCGCGGCGGCAACGCGCGCCATCTGATAGCCCGGCGCCACCAGTCCAAATATCCGCCCTTCCCACAGCGCGCACTCGCCAATGGCGTAAATGGCATCATCTGACGTGCGGCAGTGGCTATCAATGCTTATTCCACCGCGATCGCCGAGGTGTAAGCCACTGCTGCGAGCCAGCGTATCCTGCGGGCGAATACCGGCGGAAAACACCACCAGATCGGTGTCCAGTCGCTCTCCGTCGGCAAAATGCAGCACCAGGCCGTCTGGCGTACGCTCAATTTCGCGGGTGGATTTTGCGGTATGCACCCCCACGCCCAACGCCTCAATTTTTTCGCGCAGCATAGCGGCGCCGGCATTATCCAGTTGCACCGCCATCAGGTTCGCGGCGAATTCAACGACATGGGTTTCCAGCCCAAGCTGGCGCAGCGCATTAGCCGCCTCCAGCCCAAGCAGCCCACCGCCAATCACCACCCCACGCCGGGCATTTTTCGCTTTTTCCGCAATGGCATCGAGATCGTCAAGCGTACGGTAAACAAAACAATCCGCGGAATCACCGCCTTTTACCGGCGGCACAAACGGGTACGATCCGGTGGCCAGCACCAGCGCATCCCAGTGGGTTTCATGGCCGCTGGCGGTACGGATAACCCGAGCTTCACGGTCGATTTCCGTCACACACTGCGCAAGACGCAGCTCGATACCGTGACGCGCAAAGAAGTCCTCGTCCACCAGTGACAGAGACTGCGCGCTACGCCCGGCGAAGTACTCGGAAAGATGTACCCGATCATAGGCGGCATAACGTTCTTCGCCGAACACCACGATGTGATACTGCATATGCAGGTTGCGGCTTACGCATTGCTCAAGAAAATGGTGGCCAACCATACCGTGTCCCACAACAGCCAGCGTCGGTTTTGTCATCGTCATCAGTCCTGCAGCCGGTGGCTGCGTATCAAAGCGGTCAAATAGCCAGGCGGAATTTGCCGTCGCGTGTGCATCCAGCAAGTCGGTGAGCGGCACCGCGCTGCGGCAATTGCCCATTAACAGCACGCCATGGAGTTTTCCGTCGCGAATCAGCAGACGGCGGTAGTGTCCGCTGAGCGGATCCCAGCTACTCAACGCGGTATCCGTGGGTTCGGCGTCCGTTACCCCCGCGCTGAACAGTTCGATTCCCGTCACCTTCAGGCGCGTGCCGCGATCCTGCCAACGAAATCCCTCGCCGTTCTGGCCTGCCAGGCGTGCAGCCAGCACCTCGGCCTGCTGCAGGCACGGTGCCACCAGCCCCCAGGTCTGGCCGTTAATTTCACAACACTCGCCCACCGCGCTGATGCCTGCGACGGTGGTACGCAGCTGTGCGTCCACCACGATCCCCCGTTGGCAGCTCACGCCGCTCTCCTGCGCCAGGTGGATATTGGGTTTGACGCCGGTCGCCATCACCACCCGCTGCGCGGCCAACTGCTCACCATCCAGCAATGTGACGCGATCTCCTTCAATGCACGTAATCCCGGAATTGAGTACGCAGCGAATACCGCGCGCTGTCAGCTGGGCCTGCAACAGATCGCTGGCCTGCCGATCCAGCTGGTGCTCCATCAGGCGTTCGGCGCGATGAATTAACGTGACGTTGTCACAGTTTAGCCGTAGCGCTGCCGCTGCCTCCACGCCGAGTACGCCGCCGCCAAGCACCACCACCGGACCTGGTTGTTGCAAGATGGCCTCCACATCCGCCATCGTGCGAAACGCGTGCACATGCGCCTGTTCACCGCCGGGAATTGGCGGAATAAACGGCACCGAGCCGGTGGCAAAAACCAGCTCATCCCACTCAAGGATGCGCCTGCAGGTCGTCAGCCGGCGGCGAGTCGCATCAACGGTCAGCACGCGCTCCCCGCTCAGCACCGTCACGCCGTGGTCGGTATACCACTGGCGCGGATAAAGTAGCGTGTGGGCAAACGTCTTCTCCCCACCCAGCACCGGTGATAGCTGGATGCGGTTATAGGCCAGCTGCGGTTCCTCACCGATCAGCGTGATCGCGATGTCGTTGCACTTGTACGCCAGCAGCGCCTCGGTCAGGCGCGTCGCCGCCATGCCGTGCCCCACAATGACCAGTCGTTGCGTCATATCGCCCCCTTACGCCGCCTTCGGCTGTTTCTCATACAGGAAGTGGAGGATGCGTTGCCGCAGGTGGTGATAACGGTTGTCATCCGCCAACTGGACGCGGTTACGCGGGCGCGGCAGATTTACCGCCAGAATCTCGCCCACCGTGGCCGCCGGGCCGTTGGTCATCATCATCACCCGATCAGAGAGCAGCACCGCCTCATCGACGTCATGGGTAATCAGCACAATGGTGGTGTTCAGCGATTGCTGGATCTGCATCACCGTGTCCTGCAAATGTGCTCTGGTGAGTGCATCCAGCGCGCCAAACGGTTCATCCATCAGCAGCACTTTGGGTTTCATGGCCAGCGCACGGGCAATACCCACTCGCTGCTTCATGCCGCCGGAAACCTCGCCTGGATGTTTGTGCATCGCGTGGCCCATCTGCACCCGTTCAAGATTGTGCGCAATCCACTCGCGCCGCTCGGCCTTGTTCATGGTGCGGCGAAAGACCTGATCGACCGCCAGCGCCACGTTGTCAAAGCAACTCAGCCACGGCAGCAATGAATGGTTCTGGAATACAACCGCCCGCTCCGGCCCCGGCCCGGCAATTTCGCGGTTATCGCAAAGCAGGCCGCCTTCAGTGGGTAACGTGATGCCCGCGATCAGATTCAGCAACGTCGATTTCCCGCAGCCGGAATGACCAATCAGGCTGACCGTTTCCCCTTCATGGATATCAAACGAGACGTTTTGCAGCGCCAGAAACTCGCCGCTGGTGGTGGAAAAACGTTGGCTCACTGCCTGTACCTGAATAATGGGTTTCATGCTGTCTCCTTATTTTTCCTGCCAGCTAAAACGACGGGCGACCCGCATCAGCCCCTGCTCAAGCAGCAGGCCCACGACGCCGATAATGACAATGGCGATAAGAATGTTTTCGACGTTGAGGTTGTTCCACTCATTCCAGATCCAAAAGCCAATGCCCAGTCCACCGGTGAGCATTTCGGCGGCCACAATCACCAGCCAGGCAATACCGATAGACAGGCGCATGCCGGTAAGGATCGCAGGCAGTACCGCGGGAAAAAGAATGCGGCGCATCACCGTCCACTCGGAGAGCTGGAGCACACGGGCGACGTTGAGATAATCGTCAGGAATTCTGCGCACCCCTTCGGCGGTGTTGATCACCATCGGCCAGATGGAGCAGATAAAAATAGTCCAGCTGGAGGCCGGTTCCGCCTTTTGAAACAGCAGCAACCCAATGGGCAGCCAGGCCAGCGGGCTGACCGGGCGCAGCAGCGCGACCAGCGGTGAAAACATGTGTGAGGCGAAGGTAAATCGGCCAATCAGAAATCCGAGCGGGATGCCGACTAGCGCCGCGAGGCCAAAACCGATGGCCACCCGCTGCAATGACGCCAGCACGTTCCAGCCGATGCCCATATCGTTCGGCCCATTGTTATAGAACGGGTCAGCAAACAGCGTTAGCGCCGAGTCCAGCGTGCTGAGCGGCGTCGGAAATCCCTGGCTGTTGATCGCCGCCAGTTGCCAGCACACCACCAGCAGGCCCATCCCCAGCAGCGCGGGCACGGCTCGTCTGACCCACGCGCGCAGCCACAAATAGCTCGGCGTTTTGCGTTTTCTCACGGTCACGGCGGCCAGCGCGATCACCTCACCCACAGTCGGTTCAGGGGTTTTTAGTTGCGTGTTTTGTTTCATCTCAGGCTCCTTTACGGTGGAGGGTAAAGCGGTTGGCATACGCTTCCGGGTCGCGACCGTCCCACACGGTACCGTCCATCAGCGTGCTGGTACGCAATAGCTGCGCAGGCGGGGTTATGCCGCCAACGGCTGTCGCTGCGTCGCGCCAGATATCAATACGGTTGACCCTGGCCGCAATATCCGCATAGTCCGGCGCCTGCTTAAGCAGCCCCCAGCGGCGGAACTGCGTCAGGAACCACATGCCGTCCGAGTGCCACGGGAAGCTGACTTCTCCGTCACGAAAGAATTGGATCGGGTGCGCGTCCTGCCAGCGATGACCAGCACCGTTGTCGTATTCGCCCAGCATGCGCCCGGTCAGGTACTGTGCTTTTGTATTGAGCCAGGCGCGCCCGGCAAGGATTTGCGCCGTTTCACGTTTGTTGGCCTCGCTGGCGTCAATCCACCGCGCCGCCTCAAGTACAGCACTGACCAGCGCCCGGGCGGTGTGAGGATGCGTCTCCACCCATTCCCGGCGTGTGCCGAGCACTTTTTCCGGATGATCGGGCCAGATTGCCTGCGAGGTGGCGGCGGTGAATCCGATGCGATCGTTAATGGCCCGTGCATTCCACGGCTCGCCGACACAGAAACCGCTCATATTGCCGATGCGCATGTTCATCACCATTTGCGGCGGCGGTACCACCACGGTGCGGATATCGGTAAACGGATTGATGTCGGCGCTGGCCAGCCAGTAATAGAGCCACATGGCGTGCGTGCCGGTAGGAAAGGTATGCGCGAAGGTATAGGTTCCCGGTGCCTGCCCGGCAATCAACTTTTTCAGCGATGGCGCGTCGGTGATCCCCTGCTCCTGTAGCGCAGCAGACAGCGTAATCGCCTGACCGTTTTGGTTCAGCGTCATCAGATTTGCCATCGCCTGCGGTTTGCTGGCGATGCCCAACTCCAGCCCGTACAAGAGTCCATACAGAACGTGGGCGGCGTCCAGTTCGCCGGAAACCAGTTTGTCACGTACCGCCGCCCAACTGGCCTCTTTGCTGGGCACCAGCGTAATGCCGTACTTTTTATCAAAGCCTTTCAACGCGGCAATCACCAACGGCGCGCAGTCAGTGAGGGGAATGAAGCCCACTCTGACCGTGGTCATTTCTGGCGCGTCAGACCCTGCAGCCCACACCGATGGCATCAGGCCGGAAATCAGGGATGCCCCCCCGATGGCGGCGCTGGCCTGCAGGAATCGCCGCCGCGTTAGCAAAACTGTTCTGTCACCCATACATGCTCCCCATAACAAAAAAAAAGCGCCCGGCAATGCCGAAGCATTGCAGGACGCCTTTATCCTCAAAGCAGACAAACCGCCGTTGGTCTGTTGCTAAACTGTCTGTAGAGATGAATGCAATTCGGATGCCAGAATTTCGCTGGCGCGCTGAGCGGCTTTTACCTCCCGGTGACGTTATTTTGCACCCGAATATGGCAGAGGCTGCTCGTCTGTTGTGCAGCCGCTATCCCTGAATGAGTGATTTCACGGTCAACAGCGCACGGGCGATATCCACCATCCGCTGATTTTTATCCATCGCCATTTTGCGCAGCCGTTGCCAGGCCTGTTCCTCACTCATATTGTGATGATTCATCAGTACACTTTTCGCCTTATCAATCACCTTCCGCTCTTCTAACGTATCCTGTAGCGACGCCAGTTGGCCGCTCATCTGCTCGAGCTGACGTGCCTGCTGGCGAACCAGCAGCAGAAGCTGTTTGTCGCGACGCAGGCAGAGGCTGTCATCGGCGCTATCGTCAAGCCAGTTGTCGAGCGGTAGCGCATTGGCGTCTTCCGCCAGACGCCGCTCAACGGCCTGCATCAGCTCGCCGATCAGCCACTCCTCAACGTCGCGTAAACGTTCCAGCCGCTGGGTCTGCAACGTAAACCAGCGCAGCGCACTTTCGCCGTTATCGGCCTGCGGCTGTCGCGTGCAGGCCTGTCGACGCAGCTGTTCAATCGTGCCAGAGGCTTCGCACTGCAGGCGAAAATGCTGCACCAACGCCGGTGAAGCCAGTGAGCTAAAGGTTTCAAAGCACGACTGCTGTCCGTCGATCCTGTCCACCAGCGCCTGGCGCATAGGCAGCTCAAATTCGCCAAGCGTAAAGCCAATCGCGCCCAATGCCCGCTCTTGCCCCACCAGCTCTTTGCCCTGCATAAAGCTGTACAGGGCCACCATCCCGCGGGCAACGTAGGGGTCATCAATGCTGTCATTAAGTTGCGGGACAATACCGAGCACATGCCGCAGCGCACGGTTGTACTGCGCCATGGCCTGTTGCGCATCTAACGCCTGCCCGCTGACCGCTTCACGCAATGCGGGCAACTGCGCCAGGCACCAGACGGTACCGGCAATGCGATGGCATAGCGTGCTGCTGGCCTGCGGCATAAGCTGCGTAAACAGCGCGTGCAGTTGTCGACATTCCTCATCCACCAGTGCGCGGCTGGCACGGACCTCCGGACCGTAAAGTGACCCACGGGAGCACAACCAAATGTTGGATGCACCGCGTTCGCACTGTAGCATATGCACCAGATGGCTAATGCGCGTCACCAGTTGGCCTGACTGCGCCAACTGGCGAAGCTGGGTATTCTCAAGCTGACGTGCGTGGTGAAACCATTGCGTGGCACCGGGGTCTTGCGCATGTGTCATCATCTCTGCTCTCACGGATAACGGGTTTTCCCAAAGAGCTAGCAATATCCATGCCCCCCTGACAACAGGAGTCAAAATGCAAAAGATAGTGATCGTCGCGAACGGTGCGGCCTATGGAAGCGAATCGTTATTTAACAGTCTGCGTCTGGCCATTGCCCTGCGCGAACAGGATGACAGCCTCGACCTGCGACTTTTTTTGATGTCGGACGCAGTAACGGCGGGAATACGCGGGCAGAAGCCGACGGAAGGCTACAATATTCAGCAAATGCTGGAGATCCTGACCGCACAAAACGTGCCGGTGAAGCTGTGCAAAACCTGCACCGATGGTCGTGGCATTACCACGCTGCCGTTAATTGACGGCGTTGAAGTCGGGACATTGGTGGAATTAGCCCAGTGGACGCTGGCAGCAGATAAGGTGTTAACCTTCTGATAGACGGCTTTTCAGGCAAGCACACTGAAAGAGCCGGATATTTCCAGATTTAATCTGTCAGGGGCGCGGTTTCTCTAAACGTAAGCACGCCCTTTCAACGCTTTTCAGGGATTTTGTCATTTTTGTTTAATCGTTATGCCATTTTTTGATCAAAATCAGCATCCCGTCCCTCCCCCTTTGGTGTTATGCCATGAGTGAAATGTGAACAACATCACGCAGCACTTTCGACAGAAAGTACGTTGTTTTCAAGAACGGGGTGAAAAATGGCATTAGTGAAGGCAAGTTTGAAATTGTTTGGTGGAGATACGGTGGTAGTGCGCTGCTCTGAGCGCTGTCACATTCATCTGATGAGCGAGAAAAATCACGTCAAAGACACGCAGACCGACATTTTAAGCGTGCAGGATCGGGATAACGCATGGCTGACCGTGCCGTATACCGGCACGTGGAATGTTCTGATCGACAGCCACAGCCAGTCGCTGGAGCATTCCATCAGTTATATCGCAGCCTGATAGTTAGCTGCCCGAAAGCACTCTCGCTTCTCGGGCAGTTCGCCGGCTCAGGCAAATCCTGGTCGCATGACCCCTTCCGGTAACACCTCGCCCAGCAGTCGTTTGACCGTGACGATCAGTTCGCTCAGACAGTCATCCTGCATCCCTAACCGGGACAGTTCTTGTTCCAGCGAGAACAGATACTGCGCGTTGGTCCCAAGTGGCCCACTGGCGGCGGCAATCAGCGGCGCGATCACCTGCGCGCGCGTATCGGACTCAAACAACGGATGCCGCGGATCCATAATAAAGACCAACGCATTGACCGTCCGCCCGTCATCAAGCGTGAGCTGACACCAGGTCGGAAGATAGCAGCCGGTGATCATTTCTCGCTTCCACAGCAGCGACAATTCTTGCTCCAGCGAGGCATCCGGCAAGCGGTAGGCCACACCGGTGGTACGTCCCCCTTCTTTCAGCGCCAGCATCCGTCCAGGCTGACACGCCGTGCCTCGTCCTGCCGTCAGGCGCAGACAAAATGCCCGATGCCAGCCGACTAACGTGCCGGTACACGATTCTTCAAACTCTAAGGCCGGGTTCCACATCAACGATCCATAACCAAAGATCCACACCGGTCCATCATCTGGTCGGCAAGCGAGCGTGGCGGCCAGTGAGGCTGCACGTTGTTCCGCTGACCAGAGTAGTGATTCTTCAATAGCACCAAATGCCGTCTTACAGTCGGCATTCAATAAAAAATCACGCGTTAACACCTTACACCTCCGCCACTGCAACATCCCTGCGACAACTTTTTGACGCCTTCCGGGCTTTTTTGCTGCTCATTTTGAAACCAATATCAGGACAATAGGCAATTCACTGACCGCTTGCAAGGCTACAAAGACTCAACGGCACTTTATATCCTGTACTTATGTTTCGCTCAGGACCGACATTTTCCCTATTATCAGTGTCAATATTTGTGTTCAATTAAAACTAACACATTGTTATTTAAATGCTCTCTAAACAAGATAAGGGATTTTACTCACTTTGAAGCAAGAAACAGGCCACGCCGTAAAATTACGTAAAAACAGATCGGAAATACCGAGATATCTGTTATTTTTCACATTCTTTAATACATTTATAATTATAAATACCTGCAGAGATGGAGAGTAACGTAAATGACACATGCACATGAGGCGGTAAAAACCCGCCACAAGGAGACCTCGCTCGTCTTCCCGATAGTGGCGCTGGTAGTGCTGTTTTTATGGGGGAGCAGCCAGTCACTACCAGTGGTTATCGGCATTAATGCGCTTGCTCTGGTGGGCATATTAAGCAGCGCATTTAGCGTTGTTCGTCACGCAGACGTATTAGCCCACCGACTCGGTGAACCCTATGGTTCCCTGATCCTGAGCCTGTCGGTGGTTATTCTTGAAGTCAGCTTAATTTCTGCATTAATGGCAACGGGCGACGCCGCGCCTACGCTAATGCGCGACACGCTGTACTCGATCATTATGATCGTCACCGGGGGTCTGGTCGGTTTTTCATTACTGTTAGGCGGGCGTAAATTTGCCACCCAGTATATGAATCTGTTTGGTATTAAACAGTATTTGATCGCCCTGTTCCCGCTGGCCATTATTGTGCTGGTGTTCCCGATGGCATTGCCGGGCGCGAATTTCACCACTGCGCAGGCGCTACTGGTGGCGTTAATTTCTGCCGCAATGTACGGCGTATTTCTGCTGATTCAGACAAAAACGCACCAGAGCCTGTTTATTTACGAACACGAAGACGAGGGTGACGACGACGACCCGCACCACGGTAAACCGTCAGCGCACAGTAATATGTGGCATGCTGTTTGGCTTATTGTTCATTTAATTGCGGTTATCGCAGTGACCAAAATGAACGCCAACCCACTGGAGACGCTGTTAACGGAACTGAATGCGCCGGTTGCGTTCACTGGTTTCCTTGTCGCATTGCTGATCCTCTCTCCTGAAGGGCTGGGTGCGCTGAAAGCGGTGCTGAGCAATCAAGTACAGCGGGCAATGAATCTGTTCTTCGGCTCCGTGCTCGCCACCATTTCACTGACAGTTCCGGTTGTAACGCTGATTGCGTGGGCGACGGGCAACGACCTGGTGTTTGGCTTAGGTTCGCCAGAGATGATTGTGATGGTTTCTTCGTTGGTACTGTGCCAAATTTCCTTCTCGACCGGGCGCACGAACGTGCTTAACGGTGCGGCACATCTGGCACTGTTTATCGCCTATCTGATGACCATCTTTGCCTGATTCATAAAAAAGCCGGATGCGACGCAAAGCGTCATATCCGGCCTACAGTGATTTTTGCGTCGTAGGCCCGATAAGCGTAAGCGCCATCGGGCACACAAGCCAAACTCAGTTCTCAGTATCCAGTTCGTCGAAGCTTTTCACCAGATCATCAACCGCTTTGATCTGGGTGAGGAACTGTTCCAACTTCGCCAGCGGCAGCGCGGAAGGACCGTCACATTTCGCATTGGCTGGATCCGGATGTGCTTCAATGAACAGACCCGCCAGACCCACCGCCATACCGGCACGCGCCAGTTCAGTCACCTGCGCACGACGACCGCCGCTTGCAGCACCGAACGGGTCACGGCACTGCAGCGCGTGGGTAACGTCAAAAATAACCGGTGAGTTACCGGAAACTTTCTTCATCACGCCAAAGCCCAGCATATCCACAACCAGGTTGTCGTAACCGAAGTTTGCGCCACGATCGCACAGAATAACCTTGTCGTTGCCGCCTTCATGGAATTTATCCACGATATTACCCATTTGACCTGGGCTTACGAACTGCGGTTTTTTGACGTTGATAACGGCACCGGTTTTCGCCATCGCTTCAACCAGATCGGTCTGGCGAGCGAGGAAGGCCGGAAGCTGAATCACGTCCACAACGTCAGCCACAGGCTGCGCCTGGCTGGCTTCATGCACGTCGGTGATCACTTTTACGCCAAAGGTTTGTTTCAGTTCCTGGAAGATTTTCATCCCTTCTTCAAGGCCCGGACCACGATAAGAGTGGATGGAAGAACGGTTGGCTTTATCAAAGGAGGCTTTGAACACGTAAGGGATACCCAGTTTTTGAGTAACGGTTACGTAGTGCTCACAAATGCGCATCGCCAGATCGCGGGATTCCAGCACGTTCATGCCGCCAAACAGCACGAATGGCAGGTCATTTGCCACGTTGATGTCGCCAATGCTAACCACTTTTTGTTTCATAGGATCGCCTTAAACGGTAGGTAAAGTGTCATTAATCAATGCAATACAATATGCTTGTGCGAAATAGTATTTATCTGCGCACGGATCATTTCGCTGATCGGGTCTTCCGGACACTGCTCAACAAAATAACTTAAATCGGTTAACGCAACATGTTCACATTCCAGCTGCGCGTAGATCAATCCGCGATCGCGTATTTCATACGGATCTTCAGGATTAAACTGCAATAAGGCTTCACTGGCGCGCAGTGCCAGCTCCATTTGCCGTTCTTCCATCAGCGATGATTTCAGCGTGTCGAGCAGTTTGCGGATCACTTCCGCGTTATCCGCCTCATCGAGATCTTCGTTAAACAGCTCAGCTACCGGGCTGATATTGCCCTTTAGCCACACTTCCAGCGTGTGCTCATTTAACGTTTCGCCATTGAACGGGTTAATCAACCACATTTCGCCTTCCAGTGATTCAATGCGCAGGATTAACTGCGTCGGGAAAATCACCGGCACCAGAGGCAGATCCAGCCGATTGGCCAGCCACAACAAGATGGCACCAAGCGACACCGCGCTGCCCTGACGATTTTTCAGGACCTGGTCGAGCCAAAGTGCATCAGAAAGACGATAGACGCCGCGGGTATCCGTAAACCCCCAGTCGCCGTAAAAAAGTGCCAGCAATTTTTCCAGTTGCTCATCCTGAGACAGGAGCTGGCTAATTTCTTCATGCGCGAGGCTGGCCAGACGTTCCAGTTCGTCGTAGACAGATTGCGTAGGGAAATCCAGGCGGATAGACTCCGATGCCAGGATCATCCCATCGCACAATGGCGCTTTATTAAATTCGAAATCAGCTAACGACCTCATGATTACCCCAGTAACGGTATTTTTGTGGTGGCGAGTTTAATGATGATGTACAGCACCACCAGCGCCAGCGGAAAGGCGATTAAACGCGCCTGCTGGCTGCGCGCCCGACGATAATCGAGCGCAATAAAACCCAAAACGATGTAAATGATAACCCCAAACAGCTTTTCAGTCAGCCATGTCCCCTGTTCGGTGAATGGCAGGATGTGCGTTTTAGCGATCAACGCCACGCCGCTGAGTAACAAAACGGTATCAATGACCGGCGGAGCAATCCGCGTCCAGCGCGCTGACGCAAGGCGTGCTTGCGTGTAACGCCACCAAAAACGCAGCGTGAGCAGCCCCACGGACAGCGCAATGCTAATAAGATGAACGCCGAGCAACAGGCTGAAGGTGGTCATGCAGCGAGGCGCCCGAGCGTAATGCGCTCGTTGCCGCCGTAATCACGACAGGTTTCGACCGCCTGGTATCCACTGCGCGTAAACGCGTCACGCACCGCCTGTCCCTGCTGCCAGCCGTGTTCCAGTAGCAAATAACCGCCAGGGGTTAACATGTGTTTAGACTGTTCGATGATATGCACGATATCCGCCAGGCCACTCGCGCCCGCCACCAGCGCGGTCAGCGGCTCAAAACGTACATCGCCTTGTGCCAGATGCGGGTCCTGCTCATCAATGTACGGTGGGTTACTGACGATCATGTCGAACTGCTGCCCCTGTAAAGCGCTGAACCAGTCGCTTTGCAGCACGCGCACATTGTTGATGCCCAGATGCTGCGTATTGCGGATCGCCAGCGCCACGGCGTCTGGCATCCGATCAACCGCCGTCACGTCGCAGTCCGGGCGCTCGGAAGCCAGCGCCAGCGCAATAGCGCCCGTACCGGTCCCCAAATCCACAATGCGGCACGCAGAGGCAGGCAGGCGTGCCAGCGCCTGCTCGACTAAGCATTCGGTGTCCGGACGTGGAATAAGCGTCGCCGGCGATACGAACAGCGGCAGCGACCAGAACTCGCGAACGCCGGTTAAGTGCGCCACCGGCTCTCCCCGTTGACGACGCGCCACCAGCGCGTTCAGCTGTTCCTGCTGTGCCGCGGTTAATACCGTTTCACCAAACGCCAGAATAAAGGTACGCCCTTTGCCGGTAACGGTCTCGAGTAAGATCTCGGCGTCGCGGCGCGGGCTTTCGCTGTTCTGTAATTGGGCTATTGCTTCACGCAGCCAGTGCTGATAATCCATTAATCCTGCTCGGACAACGCCGCCAACTGGTCGGCCTGGTATTCCTGGACAATCGGCTCAATGAGCATATCCAGTTTCCCTTCCATCGCTTCGTCCAGACGGTAGAGCGTCAGGTTGATGCGGTGATCGGTCACGCGACCCTGTGGGAAGTTATAGGTACGGTTACGATCGCTGCGATCGCCGCTGCCTAACAGGTTGCGGCGCTCGGAGGATTCCGCCTGCTGGCGTCGCGCCACTTCGGCGGCACGAATACGTGAGCCCAGCACCGACATCGCTTTAGCTTTGTTTTTGTGCTGTGAACGTTCGTCCTGACATTCAACCACAATACCGGTCGGTAAGTGGGTAATACGAATAGCCGAGTCGGTGGTGTTAACGTGCTGGCCACCGGCCCCCGATGAACGGAAGGTATCAATGCGCAGGTCAGCCGGATTGATGTCCGGCAGTTCCGCTTCCGGCAGCTCAGGCATTACCGCGACCGTACAGGCAGAGGTATGGATACGTCCCTGAGATTCGGTGGCCGGAACGCGCTGTACGCGATGACCGCCGGACTCGAACTTCAGTCGACCATACACGCCATCGCCGCTCACTTTGGCAATAATTTCTTTATAGCCGCCGTGTTCACCTTCATTGGCGCTCATGATCTCCACGCGCCAGCGGCGAGATTCAGCGTAACGGCTGTACATACGGAACAGATCGCCTGCAAACAGCGCCGCTTCATCGCCGCCGGTTCCGGCACGCACTTCAAGAAACGCATTACGTTCGTCATCCGGATCTTTCGGCAGCAGCAGCACCTGCAGATGCTGTTCCAGTTGTTCACATTTTTCTTTTGCTTCGCGCAGTTCATCCTGCGCCATCTCACGCATTTCAGGATCGTCGAGCATCATCTGTGCTGTTTCGATATCATCCTGAACCTGTTGCCAGTCCGTGAAACAGCGAGAAACATCGCTTAACTGGGCATATTCGCGCGACAGCGCACGAAAGCGATCCTGGTCTGCGATGGTTCCCGCATCGCCGAGCAGCGCCTGAACTTCTTCATGGCGTTCATGCAGGGCTTCCAGTTTGGCAACGATAGAAGGCTTCATAGGCGTAAATGCACCCTGTAAAAAATAAGATTGGTGTGCTGCTACTCCAGCCCGAGGCTGTTGCGCAGAATATTCAGGCGTTCACTATCCCCGTCACGGGCAGCCTGTTGAAGAGATTTGGTTGGTGCATGGATCAGGCGGTTAGTCAGTTTCCAGGCCAGATCTTGCATAATGGCTTGCGCATCACCGCCCTGTTGAAGAGCAGCCAACGCTTTGGCGGTCAGTTCATCACGCACTTGTTCTGACTGACTGCGATATTCGCGGATGGTGTCACTCGCGCTTTGGGCGCGGAGCCAGGCCATAAATTCGCTGGTTTCCTGCTCGACGATCGTTTCTGCTTCCACCGCCGCCGCTTTACGCTGCGCCAGATTATGCGAAATGATGCTTTGCAGGTCGTCAACGCTGTACAAGTAAGCGTTCGACAGTTTGCCGACCTCCGGCTCAACATCGCGCGGTACGGCGATATCGACCAGCAGCATCGGCTGATTGCGGCGGTTTTTCAGCGCGCGCTCCACCATCCCTTTACCGATAATCGGCAGCGGGCTGGCGGTAGAACTGATAATGATATCGGCGTCCTGTAAACGTGCGTCGATATCACTCAATGAGATCACCTCAGCGCCGACTTCGTCTGCCAGCACCTGCGCACGTTCACGCGTACGGTTGGCGATGATCATCTTCTTCACTTTGTGTTCGCGTAGATGACGCGCCACCAGTTCGATGGTCTCACCTGCGCCAACCAGCAGTACGGTTACCGTGGACAGCGATTCAAAGATTTGTCGCGCCAGCGTACAGGCCGCAAAAGCAACGGACACGGCACTGGCGCCGATGTCGGTTTCGGTGCGGACACGTTTGGCGACGGAGAACGATTTCTGGAACATGCGCTCCAGCGCACTGGCGTTCAGGTGGCCTTTTTGCGAATCCGCAAAGGCTTTTTTCACCTGGCCGAGAATTTGTGGCTCGCCGAGTACCAGCGAATCCAGGCCGCTGGCAACCCGCATCAGATGGCTGACGGCGTCGTTGTCCTGATGCCAGTAAAGGCTGCTGCGCAGTTCTTCTTCATTCAGATTATGGTATTCGCACAGCCAACGGATCAGCGCCTCTTGCAGGTTATCCTGCTCTTCGACGCTGAGATACAGCTCCGTGCGGTTACACGTCGACAGCACTACCCCGCCTTGCACCATTGGCTGCGCAAGCAGGCTGTCCAGCGCCTGATCGAGCGTATCCGGCGAAAACGTTACGCGTTCTCGCAGCGATACAGGTGCCGTTTTATGGTTAATACCAAGCGCTAAAAGGGTCATGTGTGCGGGAATAGTACCAGCGTTGATAAGGTTAGACTGCGGGCATCATACAGGATGCGTGCGGCCAATAAAAGAGACTGCCCCCTTTTGGAGTAATAGCTTAGTGCACAAATTTTAGTGATTTAAGATAACGTGAACGTAGACGAGGTTAGATGGCGGCGCTAGCATTAAGAACTATAACTGCAACGTATCTCAAGGATTTGTCATCATTATGACCCTGCCTGATTTTCGCCTGATCCGCCTGCTGCCGCTGGCAAGCCTGGTCCTCACCGCCTGTACACTCAATGCGCCGAAAGGTCCTGGCAAAAGCCCGGACTCCCCGCAGTGGCGTCAGCACCAGCAGGAAGTGCGTGCGCTGCACCAGTATCAGACGCGCGGCGCGTTTGCCTACATTTCCGAACAGCAGAAGGTCTATGCCCGCTTCTTCTGGCAGCAAACCGGTCAGGATAACTATCGTCTGCTGCTGACCAATCCGCTGGGCAGTACCGAACTGGAACTGAAAGCCCAGCCGGGCAACGTCGAGCTTGTCGATAATAAAGGCAAGCATTATACCGCCGATGATGCCGAAGAAATGATTGGCAAACTGACCGGGATGCCGATTCCGCTCAATAGCCTGCGTCAGTGGATCCTCGGTCTGCCGGGCGATGCAACCGATTACAAACTTGACACGCAGTACCGTCTGAGCGAAGTCAACTACAGCCAGAACGGTAAGCGCTGGAAAGTGGTGTACAGCGCCTACGACAGCAAAACGCAGCCAGCGATGCCCGCTAACATGGAACTGTCCGACGGCGACCAGCGCATTAAGCTGAAAATGGATAACTGGATCGTGAAATGATGACCCATTGGCCCTCTCCGGCAAAACTGAATCTGTTTTTATACATCACCGGACAGCGTGCGGATGGTTATCACACGCTGCAGACGCTGTTTCAGTTTCTCGATTACGGCGATGATATCCGCATTGAGTTGCGCGATGACGGCGACATTCATCTACTCACCCCGGTTGCGGGTGTAGAGCATGAAGATAACCTGATCGTGCGCGCCGCGCGTTTGCTGATGAAAACTGCCGCAGAAAGTGGACGCTTGCCCGCCGGGCGCGGCGCGGCCATCAGCATTGATAAGCGCCTGCCAATGGGCGGGGGTCTGGGCGGAGGCTCCTCGAATGCCGCAACGGTTCTGGTGGCGCTGAACCACCTCTGGCAGTGCGGGCTGTCCGTCGATGAACTGGCAACCATCGGATTAACTCTGGGTGCCGACGTGCCGGTATTTGTACGCGGACACGCGGCCTTCGCCGAGGGGGTGGGAGAAATTCTCACGCCGGTCAATCCACCGGAAAAATGGTACCTGGTTGCTCATCCTGGCGTCAGTATTCCGACGCCGGTGATTTTTAAAGACCCGGAACTCTCGCGCAACACGCCAAAAAGGTCAATAGAAACGTTACTAAAATGTGAATTCAGCAATGATTGCGAGGTTATCGCAAGAAAACGTTTTCGCGAGGTTGATGCGGTGCTTTCTTGGCTGTTAGAATATGCGCCGTCGCGCCTGACTGGTACAGGGGCCTGTGTCTTTGCTGAATTTGATACAGAGTCTCGTGCTCGCCAGGTGCTTGAGCAAGCCCCGGAATGGCTCGAAGGCTTTGTGGCGAAAGGTGTCAACCTCTCCCCATTGCACAGAGCGTTACTCTAAATCATTCGGGTTTCAGGAAGATGGCGAGATGACGGAACGCCCGGCGCATACAAAAGTATGTGACTGGTGTGAGGAATTGATGCCAGCCCACATGAAACGCGAGAGATAACGAGTAAGCCGGGCAAGCTGAGTTGCGGTGACAACGTCACCCCGTTCCAGACGTTGCATCGCGCTCTTTAATACACCGCCTGGAGAGGATACTGCCTGGCCCGCACAGTTTTCGGCAGATTCTTTCCACCAATGGACGCATGCCTGAGGTTCTTCTCGTGCCTGATATGAAGCTTTTTGCTGGTAACGCCACCCCGGAACTAGCACAACGTATTGCCAACCGCCTGTACACTTCACTCGGCGACGCCGCTGTAGGTCGCTTTAGCGACGGCGAAGTCAGCGTACAAATTAATGAAAATGTACGCGGTGGTGATATTTTCATCATCCAGTCCACTTGTGCCCCTACTAACGACAACCTGATGGAATTGGTCGTTATGGTCGATGCTCTGCGCCGTGCTTCCGCAGGCCGTATCACCGCCGTTATTCCTTACTTCGGCTATGCACGCCAGGATCGTCGCGTACGTTCCGCTCGTGTACCGATTACCGCAAAAGTCGTCGCTGACTTCCTGTCAAGCGTTGGCGTTGACCGCGTCCTCACCGTTGACCTGCATGCTGAACAGATCCAGGGCTTCTTTGACGTACCGGTTGATAACGTATTCGGTAGCCCAATTCTGTTAGAAGACATGCTGCAGCTGAACCTGGACAACCCGATTGTGGTTTCTCCGGACATCGGTGGCGTCGTGCGTGCCCGCGCTATCGCTAAGCTGCTGAACGATACCGATATGGCTATCATCGACAAACGTCGCCCGCGAGCGAACGTTTCTCAGGTGATGCACATTATTGGTGACGTTGCAGGTCGTGACTGTGTCCTGGTTGATGACATGATCGATACCGGCGGTACGCTGTGCAAAGCAGCAGAAGCGCTGAAAGAACGTGGTGCCAAACGCGTATTTGCTTACGCAACTCACCCGATCTTCTCAGGCAATGCGGCAAACAACCTGCGCAACTCGGTGATTGATGAAGTCGTGGTTTGTGACACCATTCCACTGACCGACGAAATCAAAGCACTGCCGAACGTGCGTACGTTGACCCTGTCGGGTATGCTGGCCGAAGCGATTCGTCGTATCAGCAACGAAGAATCCATCTCTGCTATGTTCGAGCATTAATCGAGCCCGGCTCAAAAACCCGCTGCGGCGGGTTTTTTTATCCGTTTTATTTATTTGTATGATTTATGCCAACTTCAACTATCATTTTCTAGATAGATGATGCGCCCATGGATGAAACATTATTGTGAACAGACTATTTTCCTCACATGTGATGCCTTTCCGCGCCCTCATCGACGCTTGTTGGAAAGAAAAATATACCGCCTCGCGCTTTACCCGTGATCTGATCGCCGGGATAACCGTGGGCATTATTGCTATCCCGCTGGCAATGGCGTTGGCAATTGGCAGCGGCGTTGCGCCACAATACGGCCTGTATACCTCAGCCGTTGCCGGGATTGTTATCGCCCTTACCGGTGGTTCACGTTTTAGCGTCTCCGGCCCTACCGCCGCCTTCGTGGTGATTTTGTATCCGGTGTCGCAGCAGTTCGGGCTGGCAGGTCTGCTGGTGGCTACGCTGATGTCCGGGATCTTCCTGATCCTTTTCGGCCTCGCCCGCTTTGGCCGATTGATCGAATATATTCCGGTCTCCGTTACCTTAGGCTTTACCTCAGGTATCGGTATCACCATCGGTACCATGCAGATTAAAGATTTTCTCGGTCTGCAGATGGCACACGTCCCGGAACACTACCTGCAAAAAGTGGGTGCGTTGTTCATGGCCCTGCCGACCATTAACCCTGGTGATGCCGCCATTGGCGTGGTCACGCTGGGGATCCTGATTTTCTGGCCGCGTCTGGGGATCCGCCTGCCTGGTCATCTTCCGGCGCTGCTGGCCGGTTGTGCGGTAATGGGCATCGTTAACCTGACAGGTGGCCATGTCGCGACCATCGGTTCTCAGTTCCACTACATTCTGGCGGATGGTTCGCAGGGCAACGGTATCCCGCAACTGCTGCCACAGCTGGTGTTGCCGTGGGATATGCCGGGGTCGGACTTTACGCTAAGCTGGAGTTCATTACGGGCGCTGTTACCGGCAGCCTTCTCGATGGCGATGCTCGGCGCGATTGAATCCCTGCTGTGCGCTGTGGTGCTCGACGGGATGACCGGCACCAAGCACAAAGCCAACAGCGAGCTGGTGGGTCAAGGGCTGGGGAATATCGTCGCGCCATTCTTTGGCGGCATCACCGCCACCGCCGCAATTGCCCGCTCTGCGGCTAACGTTCGCGCCGGGGCCACCTCGCCCATTTCTGCGGTGATCCACGCGATTCTGGTTATCCTCGCCCTGCTGGTGTTAGCTCCGTGGCTTTCCTGGCTGCCGCTTTCCGCCATGGCGGCCCTGCTGCTGATGGTGGCGTGGAACATGAGTGAAGCCCATAAAGTGGTGGATCTGCTGCGTCACGCACCGAAAGACGACATCATCGTGATGCTGATGTGTATGTCGCTGACCGTGCTGTTCGATATGGTGATCGCCATCAGCGTCGGTATCGTCCTTGCCTCGCTGCTGTTTATGCGCCGCATTGCGCGCATGACGCGCCTGGCACCGGTTAACGTAGACGTACCGGACGATGTGCTGGTGCTGCGTGTGATTGGCCCGCTGTTCTTTGCCGCCGCGGAGGGATTGTTTACCGATCTCGAAACCCGCATTGCAGGCAAGCGCATCGTGGTACTGAAGTGGGATGCCGTCCCGGTACTGGATGCCGGTGGTCTGGACGCCTTCCAGCGTTTTGTTAAACGACTGCCGGAAGGCTGTGAATTACGTATCAGTAATCTGGAATTCCAGCCGCTGCGCACCATGGCACGGGCGGGTATTCAGCCCATTCCCGGCCGTCTGGCGTTCTTCCCGAACCGTGATGCCGCGCTGGCCGATATTTAACGTTTAGCAATGACCGGCAGGCTTTGCTTGTCGGTCACTCTTCACTTCTGTAATCCCCTCTGAGTTGCTATTATCATTTCCCCTACTCCTGATAATACCCACAACAATGAACCCTAATGCTATGTTTACCTTTCGTGAAATTACCGCGACGGATATCCCAGCCGTGCAATTATTTATTATTCGCCATTTGAACCTTTACTTCAGTGCTAACCGGCCAGCCCCCGCCCCACATGAAGATGTATTTGATATCAACCACCAGTATATTCAGCAGCAACGGAGTCTGTTACTCGGTGTCTGGAATGCGCAGCAGCAACTTATCGCTACGCTGGCTGTATGCCAGTACGATGACAGAATATCGACATTAAAAGGACGGTATGAGTTGTCCGAAACGGCAGAAATTTGTCGTTGTTATGTCGAAAAAGATTACCGTAGACAAGGCATTGGCAGCCAATTAGTCGCACTGGCAGAACAGTTTTGCCAGAGTCAGCGGTATAAAATACGTTATCTCCATACTCACCACTTTTTACCCGGAGGCTATCAATTCTGGTTGCGTCATCATTTCAGCGTTTTTTCTGATGAAGGTGGTGAACAGCAAATCGTACACATGGAAAAACAATCACAATAATGTGACAGTGCGCTAATAATTTAATTATTTAGTAATTCTCATTATTTGTTCTTCGATTATTTCACGGTGCAAGTATTAATTGATCAACATCAAATAATTCTCGTTTAGTTTTTCTATATTCGTTATCAATGTTAAATCAAGGTTAACAGTATAAATATATCTTACTGAATTTAAAGGGGTTAACTCAGTTGAGATAAGCATACCTACTGATTCGAGCGGTTGACGTGATAATGAGATATCGTTACAGTCCTCAGCAACAGTATTTCAAAATATTTTATTACTTTGAAACGGAATATGGTGCGGATTATTTCAATCTTATGCCATAGCTGCCCCCGCAACTGTAAGCGGATGCTGAATATCCTGGTGTAGTGATGATTCACTGCAGGTCACTGTAAAGTATTTCTTTATGGGAAGGCCGATATTCAGATTACCGCGAGCCAGGAGACCTACTGTTACGGTTGTATACATTGAGTGGACGGGATGGTCCATGGGGTGATTTATTTGACGAATGAAAAAATGCAATTTCTGATCAAGTCAGGCAATGATATGCGTTATTATCATATTAGCTTGCCTGCCGTTCACGATTAGATGTCATTTTACGTCATGTGCCTGTCCCGAAAAAATAAAACGTAATCAACCATGACCAGATCCTCAGATTCTGGCATGAACGGGATAATTATAATGCACACGACTATTACCTTTGCTTATTGCAAATATTCACTTCTGGCGCTGACTGGCGCGGCACTCTTTCTGACCAGTAATATGGCGACGGCGGCAAAGACGCAATATCCGCTGACTATCAAAAACTGCGGTCGGGACATTACCTTTAATAAAGCCCCGCAGCGCGTGACCACAGTGGGTCAGAACAGCACTGAAATCCTCTATTCTTTGGGTCTGGCCGATCGCGTTGTAGGCACATCGCTGTGGTTTGGCCCGGTTCCTGAACAGTACAAAGCGGCGAATGACAAGATTGCAGTCATCGCGCAAAACATACCCAGCTTTGAAGGCATTATCGCCAAAAAACCAGACCTGGTTGCCAGCCAGTTTGAATGGCAGATTGGCCCCGCGGGGACGGTTGCCTCTTATGAACAATTCAGTGAACTCCACGTTCCGGTGTATACCGCCCCTGCCGATTGTGCAAAAGACAATGAAGACGGCGGTGATGGCGTGCGTAAGGGCATGTTTGATATCGCCATGGTCTACCAGGAAGTTGCCGATCTGGCAAAAATCTTCGATGTACAGGACAAAGGCGATGAGCTGATAGCCAGCCTCAAGGCCCGTGAAGCCGCAGCCAAAACGAAGATCGCCGGCATGGACAATAACGTTTCTGCCGTCTTCTGGTTCTCCAGCGCCGATCTGCAGCTTGATCCGTATGTTGCCGGTAAATTTGGCCCCGCCGCGTGGATCGCACAAACCCTCGGGGTAAAAAATGTCATTGATTCCGCGGAAGAGTGGCCGACTGTCGGCTGGGAAACCATTGCCAAAGCCAGTCCATCGGTGATTGTTCTCGGCGAGATGGGCCGTCGCCGTTTCCCGGCGGATGACTGGAAAGTCAAAATGGAATACCTCAAATCTGACCCGGTTACCCGTCTTATCCCGGCGGTGAAAGATAACCACCTGCCGGTGATTGATGTGCAAACCATGAATGCCGGCATCAGAACCATTGACGGGCTGGAAAAACTCGCCGATGCGCTGGTGCAATACGGTCTGGCGCACCCGCAGGCCACTCATTAATCCTCGTCGCGCGTGGTGCCGTGCACGGGCATCACGCGCTTTCGCACTCAGGAAAGCCATCAACAATGAGCGAATTACGCAGGACGCGTCGGGCGATGAGTCAGTTTACCCAGCGAGCGCTGCTGCACAGCCTGTGGGTCAGCGTGGTGATGTGCGGGGTGCTGCTGGCGGGGATCTCCATCGGTGAGACGTTTATCCCGTGGCAGCATGTCACCCACACGCTGGCAAACCACCTGTTTGGCAGCCTATATCCGGTAGACGCGCTGGATGCTGGGATCATCTGGAACTACCGCCTGACCCGTGCGCTGGTCTCTGCCTGCTGCGGTGCCTGTCTGGCCGTTTCCGGCGTGGTGCTGCAATCACTACTGCGTAATGCGCTGGCCGAACCTTATCTGCTGGGGATCTCGGCCGGGGCGTCGACGGGAGCGGTGCTGATCGCGCTGACCGGGCTGGGTGCGGGGATTATCAGCATGTCGCTCGGGGCGTTTATCGGCGCGCTGACGGCATTTCTGTTTGTCGCACTGC
Source organism: Citrobacter sp. wls711 (assembly GCF_005281055.1). Taxonomy (NCBI): domain Bacteria; kingdom Pseudomonadati; phylum Pseudomonadota; class Gammaproteobacteria; order Enterobacterales; family Enterobacteriaceae; genus Citrobacter; species Citrobacter sp. wls711. Next base: position 37,749 of record NZ_SZXC01000008.1, read on the forward strand.
TGGCCGTGGCCGCAAGGGGTAAACACGGGTCCGCCACCACGCAAATTATTCTCGCCGGGATCGCCAGCTCGCAGCTGTTCAATGCCATTACCTCGCTCATCATTACCCGTTCGGCCAATGCCGAACAGGCACGCGGCATTATGTTCTGGCTGCTCGGCAATCTGAGCGGCGTACGCTGGCCTGATGTGGTACTGGCCATCCCGACCGCGCTGGTCGGCATCATCGTCTGCTTTTGCTACGCCCGCCATCTGGACGCATTTTCATTTGGCGCAGAGTCAGCGGCCTCGCTGGGCATCCCAGTTAAACGCACTCGCGGCGTACTGATTACCGCGGTGACGGGGATGACCGCCATTATGGTGTCGATTGTCGGGGCCATTGGCTTTGTTGGACTGGTTATCCCTCACGCTGCGCGTTTACTGGTGGGTAATCAGCATCACCGCTTGCTGCCCGTCAGCGCCCTGATTGGTGCCATTTTTCTTATTGTCGCGGACGTCATTTCACGCACCTTACTACCAGGGCAAGTACTGCCTATTGGGGTGATCACTGCGCTGGTTGGCGCGCCCGCATTTTCGATTATTTTGATCCGAGGGAACCCGAGCAAATGACGGTTAACCCACGTTTTACCACGCCGCTACGCGCGGTAAATACCGCCAACGATGTGGTCTGCGCTCAGCATCTGCACTGGGAGGTGAAAGGCAAGGCCATCGTCAATGATGTCTCTTTTCAGGTCGCACCCGGCGAGTTTGTGGGCATTATCGGCCCCAACGGTTCGGGGAAAACGTCGCTCATTTCCCTGCTGGCCGGTTTACTCAAGCCCTCCAGCGGCAGCGTTTCGCTTAACCGCAAAGATATTCGCCGCTACTCACGCCGCCATCTGGCGCAAAAGGTCGCCCTGGTTGAACAGCAGGCGGAAACCAGCGAGCGTCTGACCGCCATCCAGGCCGTGTCCCTTGGCCGCACGCCGTGGTTAAGTCTGCTGTCGCCGTGGTCACGGACCGACGACGATATCGTGCAGACGATGCTGGAGAAAGTCTCCCTGCAAAACGTCCAGCATCGCTGCTGGCATACCTTCTCCGGCGGCGAACGCCAGCGCCTGCATATTGCCCGGGCGCTGGCACAACAGCCGCAGGTATTGCTGATGGATGAGCCAACCAATCATCTCGACATCCAGCATCAAATTGGCCTGCTTAACCTGGTTAAACGCGAAAAACTGACCGTGATTGCCGCCCTGCACGATCTGAATCATGCCGCGATGTTTTGCGATCGCATCATGGTGATGACAGCCGGACGACTGGTCATGCAAGGCTGCCCTGCAGCTGTCTTCACCCGAGAAAATATTAACAACTGGTTTGGCATCGATGCGATTGTCGAACGGGCTGCTGATGAGGCGAGCTGCTTTATTCGCTACCAACGGCCAGCGTAAATATCACAAGGAACCGCAATGAAATGTATTAAACAACGTTTACTCATCCTGTGCCTGTGCGCGTTCACCTCGACGGCGTTCGCACAAACGTATGAAGTGCTGATGAAAAACCGCGGTACCGGCGGACCGATGGTCTACGAGCCGGATTTTCTGGCGATTCAGCCGGGCGATAGCGTGAAGTTTGTTCGCAAGCACAAAAGCCACAATGCGGCCTCAATTGCCGAGCTGTCTCCTGCCGGGTACCCCGGTTTCATCGGCAAAATCGATGAGGAGATTGAAATCAAATACGACGCAGCAGGCTTCTACGGCATCAAATGCTCACCGCACTATGCGCAGGGGATGATTATGCTGATCAAAGTCGGCGACGCCGTTTTACCCGACAGCTACCGCGCGTTTAAAGCCCCCGGCCTTGCCGATAAACGTTTTCAGGACATTTATACCCGCATTGAGAAACCCTGACAGCGCAATGAACAGAGGAGACGGCGGTGAATAAAAAAACGGACAGTGAGGCAATCCACACCCAGCGACGCGATTGCCTGTGTAAGTTGACAAAATTTGTCGGCGCTGCGGGGGTGACCGCAGCCGTCTGGCCACTCATTTCGGCGCTGGGGCCGGACGATAAAACCGTGGCAGAAAATGAGCCGGTGGATGTTTCCCTTGCGGGAGTAGCGGCTGGTCAGACGGTGAAACGAATCTGGCAGGGGAAACTGATCCTGATTCGCCACCGTACGCCAGACGAGGTCACGGCGGCGCAGCAGGCCGACACCCGACTGTTGCTCGACCCGCAGGCAGACAGCGAGCGGGTCACGGCGGCGCATCCGCAGTGGCTGATTGTTCAGGGTTACTGCCCGCATGCCGGATGCGTGCCTAACGCCAACCCCAGCGGTCAGGGCTGGATTTGTCCGTGTCACGGCTCAGAGTTTGACACCTCCGGGCGCGTGACGCGGGGTCCGGCCACGGCAAATTTGGCGATCCCCGACTATGCCCTGGCCGCCGATGGTCTGAGTGTACGCCTTGGCACAAAAGAGGCCTGACATGAACGCAACGTCCCCGACAGCACCCCAGCGTCATGTGCAATTTCGCCTTCCGTTCCCCCGCTCCATTACCGGCGTGTGGATCTTTGCCGTCGGCATCATCTTGCTGGTCATGCTGGGCGTGCAAATTCTCTCCGGCATCGTGCTGGCAATGTTTTATGTGCCCACGGCAGATTCCGCGTTTGATTCCATTGTGCATATTATGCGTGCGGTCAGGCACGGGGAGCTGGTGCGTAATCTGCACGCCATTGGCGCCTCGCTTTTTTTCTTCGCCTGCTACCTGCATATCTTTCGCGCGATGTATTACAACGTGTACCGCAAACCGTATCTGAAGATGTGGGCCATCAGCGTAACGCTGTATGTGCTCCTGATGATCACCGCATTTCTCGGCTATAGCCTGATTTGGGGGCAAAAAAGCTATTGGGCCGCCACGGTTATCACCAGTTTCGCCCGCGCAATACCGTTCGTTGGCGATACGCTGTACACCTTTTTGGTCGGCGGGTATGCGCCCGGCACGCCGATGTTAGGCCGTTTCTATGTGCTGCACTTTATTATCCCCTTCGCCATTGTTGCGATGACGATATGGCATGTGCGTACCGTCCAGTCGGCGTTCGCCCACGCGATGAAAAAAACGTTCACCGCACGCGAGTCGCAACGTCTGCTGTTTGATTTTCGCGTCACCGAACGCGATGCCCTCAAGCTGACGCTGTTTTTAATGCTGTTTGCGTGGTTCTTATTTTTTGCGCCGCACTACCTCAGCAGTGCCGATAACTTTATCCCCGCCGACCCGACGGTCACGCCCGCCGTTGTCGCGCCCGAGTGGTATTTTCTGCCCTTCTTCTCCATTCTGCGCTGTTTTCCCAATGAGCTGGCGGGCATTGCCGCCATGTGCGCGTCAGTACTGATCTTCTATTTTTTACCCTGGCTGGATACCTCCCGCGCACGGTTTCGCCATTACAGCAAATGGATCAAACTCGGTTTCTGGATCTGGGTCGGTAATGTGTTCTTTTTAGGCTGGCTGGGTTCAAAAGCACTGGTCGGGCCCGACCTGCTGGACGGATTGAGTAACGATGACGGCTGGATCCGCGCCGCGTCTCAGCTTTCAACGCTTATTTATTTCGCATGGTTTCTGCTTGTGATGCCGTGTCGACGCTTACTGGAAAAACAGGACTGACATGATGGGACGATGGTTAACCTTTGCGGCCCTGAGCCTGGCGTCACTCTTCAGTCATGGGCATTGCGCGCCGCTTCCGCCCCCGCAGCCGTGGGTATTTAGCGGCGTGAACGGCGCTCACGACACTGAACAGTTACGTCGTGGTTTACAGGTTTACGAAGAAAAATGCCGGGCCTGCCACGGTATGAAATATCTCACCTTCAAAGAGCTGACCCAACCTGGCGGGCCGCAACTCACGCAAGCAGAAGCCAAAGCGCTGGCCAGCGGCTATCTGTTTGCAACGATTGAGGACGACGGACAACCGGGTGAACGTGACGGCAATCTGAACGATGTCTTCGCCTCCCCTTATCTGAACGATCAGGAAGCCAAATACCTCAACAATGGCGCACTGCCGGTGGATCTCAGCTATATCGTGCGGGCACGAAGCTACGATCGCGGGTTTCCGCAGTTTATCCTCGATGCGTTTATTCCCTATACTGACAGCGGTGCGGATTATATTTATGCGCTGCTAACGGGTTATTTACCCGACGATCCTGAGATGAAGGCAAACCGGTATTTTCCTGGTGGGATAATCACTATGCCAAAGCCGCTGGCAGATGGTGAGATTACCTGGACCACGCAGTCTCATCTGCCACAAACCGAGCAACAGTACGCGCGCGATGTCACCGCGTTTCTGGCATGGGTTGCCGATCCGCAGCTGGCGTCAAGAAAACATCAGGGAATGTATGTGATGGGGTATCTGGCGGTGGTTGTGGCATTATTAGCACTATTACTGCGAATTCAGTCCCGCTCGCGCAAAAGCAAGACGAACTGAAAACCAGTCAGCGTAAGGCTGGCTGGTCTGCAGACAATGTCACGGTTTAGCTATGGCGTTGGCTATTATTACGACGACAGCGTTTGTCGTAATGGCGAACCCACCAGTAGCGGTCGCTGATTTGTTCGTGACCGCCGACGCGAGCCCCCGCCAGCCAGAGCACGCCGCCAACAAAAATACTGAGCACGGCACCGTGTGCAAAAAATTGTGGCAGGTTAAATTGCGGCAGCTGATTTAAGATTGAATAGCCCACACCGACAACCATCACCACCAACCCTAAAGCCATGAGCACGTTACCGAGTAACGAAGCGTTTTTGCGTTTCATGTGTCACCTCCGGAACTTTGGGTTGCTACAGGGAATACCCCTAATCCTTATGTGTAAAGTATAGACAACACTGCCGCTCGCAAGTGCGCCTGTGATCACAATTACAAACACTCATGCAACAAAACTTTACAAATAACCCACTGAACACACTCATTTTCTAATAGTCCAGTGAGGCAATTATTCATTTTTTGCCGGTACGCACGCAGTTTTTTGTCAAGCGCGCCGCCAGACAGTAAACTACACGCCGGTTATGGACACACTCAGGACAAAATACGTGACGATTAAATTGATTGTCGGTCTGGCGAATCCCGGCGCTGAATATGCGGCTACGCGACACAATGCCGGCGCATGGTACGTCGATTTACTGGCAGAGAGATTACGCGCCCCCCTGCGCGATGAGCCGAAATTCTTCGGTTACACCTCCAGAGTGACGCTCGAGGGTGAAGATGTCCGTCTGCTGGTGCCAACCACATTTATGAATCTGAGCGGCAAAGCAGTCAGCGCGATGGCCAGCTTTTACCGGATCAATCCTGATGAGATTTTGGTCGCCCACGACGAATTAGATTTGCCCCCCGGCGTTGCCAAGTTTAAGCTCGGCGGCGGCCACGGAGGGCATAATGGCCTGAAAGACATCATCAGCAAGTTGGGCAATAACCCGAACTTTCATCGCTTACGCGTTGGAATTGGTCATCCCGGCGATAAAAACAAAGTTGTCGGTTTTGTTTTAGGCAAACCGCCTGTTTCAGAACAAAAGTTAATTGATGAAGCCATCGACGAAGCGGCGCGTTGTACCGAGATATTGTTCAAAGACGGCCTGACCAAGGCAACCAGCCGGTTACATACCTTTAAAGCACAATAAGCAGCGATGTGCGGCATTTTTCCCGCGTGCTGTGTATAATAGGCAAAGTTATTTACTTTTCTACAATCTGTTTTCCATAACAGGTTGAATATCAAAAGATTAAGGTGATTTAAACATGGGATTCAAATGCGGTATCGTCGGTTTGCCAAACGTAGGCAAATCCACCCTGTTCAACGCGCTCACCAAAGCGGGTATTGAAGCGGCTAACTTCCCGTTCTGTACTATTGAGCCGAACACTGGCGTTGTACCGATGCCCGATCCGCGTCTGGACCAGTTGGCTGAGATCGTCAAGCCGCAGCGTATTCTCCCGACCACCATGGAATTCGTCGACATTGCCGGTCTGGTAAAAGGCGCATCCAAAGGTGAAGGTCTGGGTAACCAGTTCCTGACCAACATCCGCGAAACCGAAGCGATCGGTCACGTGGTACGCTGCTTTGAAAACGACAATATCATTCACGTTAATAACAAAGTGGATCCGGCTGACGATATCGACGTCATTAATACCGAGTTGGCACTGTCTGACCTGGATACCTGCGAACGCGCGATTCACCGCGTGCAGAAAAAAGCCAAAGGCGGCGACAAAGACGCTAAAGCCGAGCTGGCCGCGCTGGAAAAATGCCTGCCGCATTTGGAAAATGCCGGGATGCTGCGTTCACTGACCAACCTGACGGACGAAGACAAAGCCGCCATCAAATACCTGAGCTTCCTGACCCTGAAGCCAACCATGTATATCGCCAACGTTAACGAAGACGGTTTTGAGAACAACCCGTACCTCGATAAAGTGCGTGAAATCGCGGCAGCTGAAGGTTCTGTGGTGGTTGCCGTGTGTGCGGCAGTTGAATCCGATATCGCCGAACTCGACGATGCCGATCGTGAAGAATTTATGGCTGAGCTGGGCATTGAAGAACCCGGTCTGAACCGCGTGATCCGCGCCGGTTACGAGCTGCTGAACCTGCAGACCTACTTCACCGCTGGCGTGAAAGAAGTCCGCGCGTGGACCATCCCTGTCGGTGCTACCGCTCCGCAGGCTGCTGGTAAGATCCACACCGACTTCGAGAAGGGCTTTATCCGTGCACAGACCATCGCGTTTGAAGACTTCATCACCTACAAGGGTGAGCAAGGAGCAAAAGAAGCCGGTAAGATGCGTGCAGAAGGTAAAGATTACATCGTCAAAGATGGCGACGTAATGAACTTCCTGTTCAACGTCTAAATAAAGTTTGTTGTCTCATGAGGTTTCGCTGAATCTCATCAGAATCAGAAAAAACTTTAAAACCCACGCAATTGCGTGGGTTTTTCATTTCATAGAGTCTCATGTAACCTCAACGGCATCAGTCCAGAAAAAGTCGAACATATCTTGTCGTGAGGACAGAAAATACCTACTGCCGCGGAGTCAGTCCAGTTTTCCAGATATTTTTGTCCACTCTGCGCAATTTAATAGTGTTTATTATCTGGATTATCACAATTATTCCTCCTGACTTATTTATTATTACTTCAGCTCAATTATTAACAATAAAAATAAAGCACCAAGTGTAAATTTTAAAATGACCACCAAAAACACCAACCATTGATAAAATTAAAGTGACATCACGTAAGATTGTCGTTTTTTGTTTCTCATAGACGAGTATTTACATATTATGATATAATCTCGCGGAAAAAATGCAGGTTAACAACCTGCATTTAATGTAAATAAATCTTTGAGGAGAGCATTCCAGTGGGACGTAAATGGGCCAATATTGTTGCTAAAAAAACGGCTAAAGACGGTGCGACGTCTAATATATATGCAAAATTCGGTGTAGAAATCTATGCTGCTGCTAAGCAAGGTGAACCAGACCCAGAATCAAACTCATCTTTAAAATTCGTTATTGAACGTGCAAAGCAAGCACAAGTCCCGAAACACGTTATTGATAAAGCAATTGATAAAGCCAAAGGCGGCGGCGATGAAACATTCGTGCAAGGTCGTTATGAAGGCTTTGGACCCAATGGCTCAATGATTATCGCTGAAACCTTGACGTCAAATGTTAACCGTACGATTGCTAATGTCCGCACAATTTTCAATAAAAAAGGCGGGAGTATCGGAGCGGCAGGCTCTGTCAGCTATATGTTTGACAATACTGGCGTCATTGTATTTGCAGGAACAGATCCAGACCGTATTTTTGAAATTTTGCTTGATGCTGAAGTTGATGTTCGTGATGTAACCGAAGAAGAAGGAAACATCGTCATTTATACTGAACCTACAGATCTTCACAAAGGAATTGCAGCTCTAAAAGCAGCTGGAATTACTGAATTCTCAACAACAGAATTAGAAATGATTGCTCAAGCAGAAATTGAACTCTCACCAGAAGATTTAGAAATCTTTGAAGGACTTGTTGATGCCCTTGAAGATGATGATGATGTTCAAAAAGTATATCATAACGTTGCAAATCTCTAATTATATATTAAAGGAATCTGTCGTTATGGCAGATTCCTTAATTTTATAACCTTGTATATTAAAGCATATCCAGCCAGACGCATTGTTTAAATTTCACCCTGTCATTATCGCGCACAAAATATATCTTTTTGCCCATAGTATTATAAAATTAATATATCCACGCAATTGCGTGGATTTTTCATTTACCCTGTTGTTGATGCCCGCCGCGATGCCGTTAATACATCGCCATAGTTAATTCAGAAATGGGTAATCGGTATAACCCACTTCGCTACCGCCAAACAGCGTCGCTGGGTTACCCATTTCTGAAAGTGGCAGGTTTTCTTTCAGACGACGTGGGAAATCTGGATTGGCGATAAAGGGACGTCCGAAAGCGACCAGATCTACGATCCCTGCCGCTAACAGTTTGTCGGCTTTTTCACGGGTGTAATTCCCCGCTACAATAATCGTACCGCTAAAAGCCGCCCGCAGGGTCTCCCGGAAGGCATAGGGCACCTGCGGCGCATCATCCCAATCTGCTTCCGCCAGATGAATAAAGGCAATACCTTTTGATTCACACCAGGCCGCCAGAGCCAGAATAGCGTCAATAACCTGCGGGTCATCCATGCCACGCTGGGTGATGTACGGGGCCAAACGGATACCGGTACGCTCTGCACCAATGGCCTCGCTGATCGCTTCCAGTATCTGCTGGGCGAAACGCACACGGTTTGCCAGACTACCGCCGTATTCATCGGTTCGTTGGTTTGAAGAACGGCGCAGGAACTGGTCAATCAGATACCCGTTGCCACCGTGAACTTCCACGCCATCAAAACCCGCTTCCACCGCATTGAGGGCCGCCTGCCGGTAATCTGCTATTACCTGTTGAATATCAGCTGTCGTTAGCTCACGTGGAACCGGGCAGTCGACCATTTCACCGATACCCTCATTGTTTACCACCCACACCTGTGCGTGCGGTGATAACGCAGAAGGAGCTACAGGTTGACCGTCTGGGTGAAAACTTGCATGGGACATACGCCCCACATGCCACAACTGGGAGAAAATCGTACCTCCTGCGCGATGGACCGCATCTGTTACCAGACGCCATCCCGCCACCTGTTCAGCAGAATGAATGCCTGGCGTCCAGGAGTAACCCTGCCCTTGGGCAGAAATCTGTGTTGCTTCGGTGATGATAAGACCGGCGGTGGCGCGCTGCTGATAATACTCGGCCATAAGTGCGCTAGGAATATTACCGGGCTGGACAGTACGGGCACGAGTCATCGGTGCCATGACAATACGGTTTTTTAGTACGCGTTTGCCAATAGATGTTGTCTCGAAAAGGGAATGTTGTGGCATGTTCTGCTCTCCTGAGCGGTTAACTATAGCTTGACTTTATGTCATGCAAGTCTCTTTGATAATGGCAGTAATAATTGATTATCTTTTCAGGAAAACGGAATAATGGGTAAATTCGAAGATATGACGTTACTGGTGGAAGTGGTTGAAGCTGGTGGTCTGGCCGCTGCAGGGCGTCGGATGAACCTTTCCCCCGCCACCATGACTGCACGATTAAAGGCGCTGGAAGAACGTTATCAAACCCGGCTGTTTAATCGTTCAACCCGGGCTATCGCATTGACGCGAGCCGGGGAGGAGTTTTACCACGCCGCACTTCGTGTGCAGGAGGAGATGACACAGGCAGAATCAAAACTGACGCAGAAGGACGGACTGCTCAGCGGCAGCCTGCGTATTTCAGCCCCCTCGGACTTTGGCCGACAGTATCTTTCCCCTGCGCTTCTCGATTTCTCCCGTTTGCATCCTGAAGTCAGAAGCTCCGTTTATCTCAGTGAGAGCGTGGTGGATTTGATTGTCAACCGTCTGGATATGAGCGTGCGTTTCGGGAACTTGCCGGACAGTAATCTGGTCACAAAATTCATCCGTCCTAATTATCGGGTACTGGTTGCGTCAAAAAGCTACCTTGAAGCTCACGGAACGCCTCAGTATCCGGATGAATTACACGTGCACCGCTGCCTGGTGATGGAGCAGCGCGGCACGCTGATGAACGAGTGGCGTTTTGAAGAGCAAAATGAAACCGCGGTGGTGCAGGTCACGCCGGCAATGGTATGTGATGACGGCGCCTTGCTTCGTCAGTGGGTACTGGCCGGAGCGGGTATTGCCAGCAAATCCTGGTGGGATGTGAAGCGAGATGTGGAACAAGGGCGACTGAGCGTTTTATTTGCTGAGACTTTTATCGGCTTCAGCCGCCATGACAAGAAACACGTTGGTCTGCAGTTTGTCTACCCTCAACGGCGTTTTCAGCCGTTGCAGGTGACGGCTTTCAGTGAGTTTTTCATTAGCTGGCTGGATAATGAATAACGCAGCTACTATCGGTTTTACGGCCGTGCAGCCACCTGGCGACACCGTTCATCTTCATCTGCGCGCGTAGCCATTGAAGCTGGTATCACGGATAACTGGTTCAAATATGTGGGCCCGTCGTTAAGCCAAAGCGAAAACAAGCCCCGCTTTTCGGCGTATCCACCAGCGCAATTTCGCTACCATGTAGCTGTAGCATCTGGCGGACGATCATCAACCCCAGTCCCCCTACTCGAACACCTGACGGATTCGCAATCGAAGGACGGATGAATAATCCCTCCATTAATTCTTGCGGGATCCCAGGACCGCTGTCGCTAATTTGCACCATCACTTTATCCGCTTCTCGCCACAAACGCACAGCAACAGTGCCGTTGTCGGGAGTATGGCGAATCGCATTATCCAGCAGGTTGGTCAGCACCCGTTCGATCATCCCGAGGTCTGCATCAATAAGCGGCAGACCAGGCTGAATATCTGCCAGCAACGCTAGCTGTTTGGTCTGGGCAGAAAGTTCGAATTTCTGGAAAACATCCTGCAGCAGTTCACTAATCGAGAATTTCTCTTTCTGCGGTTTAACCACACCATATTCCAGACGAGCCAGCTCAAACAGCGACTGGGAGAGCGCACCCACCTTTTGGCTCTGTGCGAGAGCAATATTAAGGTAGCGCTGCTTCTCAGCGTCACTCAGGCTGGCTGACATTACGGACAGGCTTTCAAGGTAGCCGTGTAGTGAGGTTAATGGCGTGCGCAAATCATGGGAAATGTTGGCGATAAACTCACGTCGTAACTGCTCTTGTTGTGAAAGTCGGTGCCACTGCTCTGCAATACGCTGGGCCATCGAGATAACCCCTTGTCGCAGTTGGCTAATTTCATCGTTACTGGTATTGATTTGCCGGGGCTGCGCCGCCATTGCCTGCATTTCTTCTATCCCACCGGTTTCCAGGGCATGGACCTGAGCAGACAATTCGCGCAAGGGACGAGTAATCCAGCGCAAGGCGAGTGCCCCCACCACCAGCCCCAACAATGCAACAAGGCTGATGGACAGTAAGACTATCTTCAACAACGCATCAAATTGCGCATTGCTGTTTAAGGCGTTGTAATTTTCCCCGAGCAAAATTACATACAAGTAGCCTTTTATCTGCCCATCCTGACGCATTGGCGACACGCTAAACACTTTCTTCGCATCAATGCTACGCGGATCGTCGCCGTAAATGGGGTAATGAGGATTATTTAATGCCGAGTGTATTGGCTGTAAATCAACCCGCTGACGTTTGATGTGCCCTTCCGGCGCCGCATCACCAATAATATTGCCCTCTTTGTCCAGTAAATAAACTTCTACACTGGGATTCACCGCCATCAGATGATCAAATAAATTACGCATCGACTCTTTATTAAGGCCATCGCGTTCAAGCAGAGGGTAACTTTGGTTGATATGCCCGGCAAGGTCCGCAGAAAGCTGCTGAATAACGGCCTTACTGTATTCAGTACTGGTTCGCACCTGCAGCCAGCCCAACAGGGCACACGACGTAATAAACAGGAGGGCAAAAACCAGCGTTAAACGCTGTGAAAGTGTATAAGTTCGCATGGTTACTCGCGTGGCTGTGCGGTGAATTTATAGCCCTTTCCCCAGACGGTACGGATAAAGTGAGGTTCCGCCGGGTTATCCTCAATTTTGATCCTTAAACGATTGATATGTGTATTCACCGTATGCTCATAGCCTTCATGTTCGTACCCCCAGACCTGATTTAGCAGACTCAAACGGGAAAAGACTTTATCCGGATGTCTGGCAAAAAAGTAGAGCAAATCAAACTCTCTGGGCGTCAACTCCACCGACTGATGATTAAGTTGAACATCCCGAGCCAGCGGATCAATAGAGAGGTTATCAAAAATCAGTACACCAGCATCCAGCCGTAAATTCTTACTCATTGCTTCCTGACGGCGAAAGAGCGCCTTTACACGGGCGACCAGTTCAAGCATTGAAAACGGTTTCGCAAGGTAATCATCAGCCCCCAATTCAAGACCGAGAATACGATGGGTTTCACCTGAACGAGCGCTGATAATAATGATGGGCGTATAACGCGTCATCGTTCTGGCATGGCGACAGATTTCAAGCCCGTCAACGCCAGGCAGCATCAGATCCAGGATTAGCGCATCCCACCCACCCTGGTTAAGTAACGCCATACCAATATTGCCGTTTACCGCATGCGTCACCGTAAAGCCCTCCTCACGCAGATGAAGCTGTAACAGCTCAGCGATGTTTTCATCGTCTTCTACGATAAGTAATTTCTTATCCTGATTCACTTCATTGTCCCCCACGATCCCGATACTGAAAGTCTACACAACAAGCGGGTAGAAAGTTGTCACATTTAATTTAACTTTGCGTGAAGCATCGGGGAATAACCACGTTTTCACAGTGCGTGTATCAGGATGCATTAATTGCAGAATGCGGATTTTAGAAACGGTAACAACTGAATAATACTCACCTGTTGGTACTATTTTTTGTCGACGCCATCACCTTTTTCCTAAGTAAAATTCATTAGACCAACTGGCGTACGACTCATACTTATCCTAGGGTTAGAATATGTCTCCATATGCCGCATTATTGTATTTTTAAAGTAAAAAATGTGGTTATTTGAAAAAGGTAAAGAATATGGCTCCAGTTATCGTCACTCGCTTAATTCTTTGTTGCAGCGCCTTTTCCATCATTTCAGCGGCTGATGCTGTCACCGCAAACGGCACGTTTCAGGTGCTAATGACGATTCAAAAAGCCTGTACCGTTACCGCAGGTTCAGGGTCAAATATTGCCCTGGGATCGGTCAATGCCACTGCGACAAATACATCGGCCAGTAATACCATTTCCATTAATTGCTCCAAGACGACACCTTATTTTATAGGTCTGGCACCTTCGGTCGCTAACGGCGGGAATACCACGGGCAGAGGGGCAATGTCCTCGGTGGCCAACGCAGCAACCAACACGGATAAAGTGCCGTACCAGTTGAACCAAACGTCTGCAACGGGTCCGGTTTGGGGTAATACAGCCACTGCGGAAAGCGTGGGAAATGGGGTGGCCTCGACCGGAACCGGGCTGGGACAAAGCTTCACTGTGTATGCCACCGCTCCGAGCGCCAACTTCACGCCTGATGACTATGCCGATCTCGTAACGGTTAACGTTAACTACTAACCTCAGGACGACCCATGACATTGAAACTGCCTGTGCAGCGGTGCGCCTTCGCATGTCTGTCAGGAATAGCCATGAGCATTAATATCGCGGCGGCAAGCGGGCTGCAAATAGCGCCGGTTACGCTGACATTGCAGGCGACGCAAAATGCCGACGGTATCTGGTTAAGCAACGCAGGTAAAAACGTGCTGAATGCGCAGGTACGCGTTTTCCACTGGCGTCATGGAGCAGACGGCGATACGTTGTCACCCTCTCAGGGACTGGTCATCAGTCCACCAATGCTGGCATTAGCCCCGGGTGAACGCCAGCTCATCCGCGTGATTCGAACCGCGCCGCCATCGGCGTCTGTTGAAGAGGCCTATCGCTTATCCATTGATGAATTACCCCCTGCAAAATTACAAAAAAATAAACTGCAATTTGTGATGCATTATTCCGTGCCCGTGTTTATTCAACCCACAACGCAGGCTGACACAGCGGCAAAATTACAGTGGAAACTGCAACAGCGTGACGGCAAACACTTTCTTGAAGTCAGTAATCAGGGAAACGCTCATGCCCAATTATCCGCCGCCACATTTATACAACGAAATGGCGCGAAAAAAGTGATCAGTCCAGGACTGCTAGGCTACGTTCTTCCAGGTTCAACGATGCGGTGGATAGTCTCCCCGTCAGCCAGTGATACTCATTACGGCGGAAAAGTTGAAGTCACGGTCAATGGCCAAAAAACAGTACAAGAACTCTGACTGGCTCTGGCTTGTGGTGAAATATGGCGTACTTAATGGGGCCTTACTCTCGGGAATGGCCTGCGTGCACGCACAGACAAACACCCCAACGGACACGGGCATTATTCGTGATGAGTCTCCCTTGCCCGGAGTCGATTTATATCTCGACGTGACGGTCAACGGCAATGCCGCTGGATTGGTTCATTTTGGCTATGAAAACGAAAAGCTGTACGCCAGTGCCAATACCCTACGCACGCTGGGTTTTCGTCTACCAGAGGAAACTATTCAGCCTGTCGGGCTGAACGATATTGCGCAACTGAACGTTGACTACAATAAACAACTGCAAACGCTGGCGCTAACCGTACCACTAAGTGAACTCGACCTTACCACCACCCAGCTTAACCCACCCGCAGAAACTGCCCCGATGGCCTCCTCCGCGGGCGGCGCGTTGCTCAATTATGATATTTACGCAGAGCAGGGTGACGCCAGCAGCATTAATACGTTTAGCGAACTGCGCGCTTTTAATGGTTCAGGGGTGTTAAGTACCACTCAACTCACCCAGTACTCCACTGAAACCGATGCCGATAACGCCTTTTACCGACTGGATACCAGCTGGCGCTCATCGTTCCCGGAAACGATGCTGGCACTGACCGTGGGGGATACGCTGACCAGTTCGCTCACCGGCTCCCGCCCAACCCGCATCGGCGGGATTCAAATTGGGACTGATTTTGGTTTGCAGCCGTATATGCCAACCACCCCACTTCCCGCGTATCTCGGCTCCGCAACGTTGCCGTCCAACGTAGAGTTGTATGTCGACGGGGTCAGGTATTACAACGGTGAAGTCCCGGCGGGCAGTTTTCAGATCAACACCCTGCCAAATATCAGCGGTGCGGGGACGGGCCAGGTGATGATGACGGATGCGCTGGGCAGAACGACGGTGCAAAATTTCTCTTTTTACAACGATCAACAGCTGCTGCGCGAAGGTCTGACCTCGTGGTCAGCCGAGATTGGGGTGGTGCGCGAAAACTACGGGTACGCCTCATTTGAGTATGCCAGCGCCCCGGCGATCAGCGGGACATGGCGTCGGGGATTCAGCAGTAACTTCACCGCAGGTGCGCACGCCGAAACCAGCGACGGGCTGATTAATGCCGGTTTCAGCAACGACTGGATCCCAGATATCCACAGCGGCACACTCTCTACGGCATTGGCAGCAAGTGCGGACGCCGGGAAAAACGGTTTTTTATACAGCGTAGGATACCGCTGGTCCGGAGAGAAATTCAATTTCAGCACCAGTACTACCGCCACCTCCGGCGATTATCGTGATGTAGCGACCCATTATGGCGAACCACCACCGACGCTGAGCAGCAACACGGTGGTGGGCTATTCGCTGGCGTCCGCCGGAAATATCAGCCTGAGCTACCTGCAATTTCGCTACCCACATGAAAACGCTGTGCGCTATGCCAACGCCAGTTGGTACAAGTCCCTTACTGATACCGTGTCCCTTAACGCAGGGTTCAACCAGAATGTTGATGACAACCGCGACCGCAGCGTCTACCTGATGGTGACCGTCACCACGCCGCGTAATCTGAGCGTCAGCAGCACCATCCAGCGTACGAATGACGAAACCGGCTACCAGTTGAATGCCAGCCAGACGCCGCCAGCTGACGGGGGCTGGGGCTGGAACGTCGCCGCCAGCCAGCAAGCATCTCAACAAAGCGGCCAGGGGGAAGTAGGTTATTTAGGTCGTTACGGGAAAGCGTACACCGGCTTCAGCCAATTGCCGGATAACCACTATGGCTATGCCGGTGCGACCGGGTCCGTGGTGATGATGGGCGGCGGCCTGTTTGCCGCACGTGAAATTAGCAATGGCTTTGCCGTGGTGTCGACCGACGGCATTCCCGACGTTCCCATCAAGCTACAAAACAACGTGATCGGCAGCAGTGATGACAATGGCCTGCTGCTGGTTACCCCCCTGAACAGCTATCAAAAAAACCAGATCAGCATTGACCCGATGGACCTGCCCGCCAATATGCGCATCACCCACGTCGAGGCGAATGCCACCCCTGCAGACCGTTCCGGCACGCTGGTCAGTTTTGGCATTACGCCAGTACGCGCCGCGCAGGTGATCCTCGTCGATGAACAGGGGCAGGCTATCCCCGAAGGCAGCATGGCCATTGCCACCACTGGCGCGGGCCAGTCATCACTTGTTGGGTTTGACGGGATGGCCTGGTTCGACACGCTGGAGCAACACAACGCTCTGCGTATTAAGACAGAAACCGGCACCTGCAGCGTCAAATTTGACTACCCGGCCTCAGCGCGAGGCATCGTGCAAATTGGCCCACTGGTATGCCGATAACAGGAGTAATTTTATGTGGCTAAGAAATCTGACCCTGATTAGCGGATTACTCGTAAACCCAGGATTCGTTTACGCGGTCACCTGTTCGGTAAGCAACGTGCAGCCGGTTAATTTTGGCGCCGTCAATCCACTGCCAACGTCAGCTGTAACATCCGCGATGACCTTTAACTACAGCTGTGCTAAAGAGCTGGGTGACGTGCTGGCGGGGATTAATCTGTGCTTTAATATTGGCATCTCCGGCGTCAGCGGCCAGGTCACCACCAGGAATATGTCATTGAGTGGTACGCCAGCCAGAACGCTGACCTATCAGCTGTACCAGGACGCGGGACATAGCAAAATATGGGGAAGTCAGTATCAGTCGGGCGCCACCTTCCCGATGGTAAAGCTCAACTTACTTAACCTGACACCGGTGACCGGTACGCTGACGGTGTACGCGAAGCTCAACACCCCGCAAACGACCGCCGTGCCGGGAAACTATCAAGATAGCTATACGACGGCAACAGCTCTGGTGACGCTCAATCCCGGTCTGGTTTTGCCACCCACGACCTGTGGTGATACCGTCGCCGCCAGGCTACCCTTCACCGTCTCGGCCAACGTCACAAAACAGTGTGCGATCGGCTACGCCAATAACATTACCTTTAACCCGTCTAAAGCCACTGACCGCAACGTCACAGCAAACAGTGCACTCGGGATCGCCTGCACCAATAACACTCCCTATACCATTGGATTGCAGCCTTCCAATGGGAATACATCAGGTTATGGTGTATTGAAAGGAACCGGGGCCAATCAGGATAAAGTGCCGTATCAGCTAAGTTCAACACCTGGCCCGACGGGGACTATCTGGGGAAATACGTCGCTTAATGCAGTAGCAGGCACAGGTACAGGGTTAACCACCGATTATCCGGTGTATGCCACCGTTCCGGGCAGCAATTTTACCCCTGATAACTATGCCGATACGGTGACCATCTCGGTGACCTACTGAGAGCAGAAATGCAATAAGGAAAATACAATTTATTATCATATTCTTTACTTTTAGAGGTGCGTCATAAATCTGGCAAATAGCAAGCCGCACATCTTATGCACTGCAATTGGTTTATTATCAGAAAAACCGCCAAAAACCCTGTAAATCCCGGATAATTATTCACATTCCAACTAAAAACCTAACCCACAGACATGACAATCCGTGCCCTGAAGGCAGGCCGTTGTTTGAAAAAAATGTTAAATTTACGTTTATATGGTGAGATCCACTGTATACCACGGCGAAATTAAGCACATATTACTTTTATAACTAAGGTTTATCATGGATAAGTTATCTTACGCTTCAGATAGCAGCACATCTGCCTGGAATACCTACCTGCAACAAATCGAGCGTGTGGCCCCGTACCTGGGTGAACTTTCCCACTGGGTGGATACCCTGCGTCACCCAAAACGCGCATTGATTGTCGATATCCCGGTGCAAATGGATGACGGTACCATCCGCCATTTCGAAGGATACCGCGTGCAGCACAACCTCTCCCGAGGCCCAGGTAAAGGCGGCGTGCGTTATCATCCTGATGTTGATCTTAACGAAGTGATGGCTCTTTCTGCGTGGATGACCATCAAATGCGCCGCGCTTAACCTGCCATATGGCGGTGCGAAAGGTGGCGTTCGCGTCGATCCTTTCTCGTTGTCTGAAGGCGAACTGGAGCGTTTGACTCGCCGCTATACCAGTGAAATCGGCATTATCATCGGACCGCAGAAAGATATTCCTGCCCCGGATGTCGGTACCAACGGGAAAGTCATGGCGTGGATGATGGATACTTACTCCATGAACCACGGCACTACCGTGACCAGCGTGGTCACCGGTAAACCAATCCATCTTGGCGGCTCTCTGGGTCGTGATAAAGCCACCGGTCGCGGCGTATTCGTCAGCGGTCTGGAAGTAGCGCGCCGTGCCAACATCGCCGTTGAAGGCGCTCGCGTGGCGGTGCAAGGTTTTGGTAACGTGGGGAGTGAAGCAGCTCGCCTGTTCGCCGGTGCGGGTGCACGCGTGGTCGCTATTCAGGATCATACCGCCACCCTGTTTAATACCACCGGGATCGACATGACTGCGCTGACTGCATGGCAGTTAGAGCACAAACAAATTGCCGGTTTCCCGGGTGCTGAAACCATTGCCAGCGAAGCGTTCTGGAGCGTGGAGATGGATATTCTGATCCCGGCTGCGCTTGAAGGCCAGATCACCCGTCATCGCGCGGAAACGCTGACCTGTAAGCTGGTGCTCGAAGGCGCAAACGGCCCAACCTACCCGGATGCCGATGACGTACTGGCCAGCCGCGGTATCGTTGTGGTACCTGACGTGGTCTGTAACGCCGGTGGCGTTACCGTCAGCTACTTCGAATGGGTACAAGACATGGCAAGCTTCTTCTGGAGCGAAGAAGAGATCAACGCGCGCATGGATAAGATCATGACCGACGCAATGGTCCACGTGTGGGAAAAAGCCGCGGAGAAATCCTGCTCTCTGCGTACTGCCGCCTACATTGTCGCCTGTGAGCGTATTCTGCTGGCGCGTAAAGATCGTGGTATCTATCCGGGCTAAGACCGGACTCCACTCTTGCGAACAAAACCACCTGCAGTGCAGGTGGTTTTTACTTCACCTCCCCACGCTCAGGCGTTTTGCGCTAAACCTGCCGCATCTCTCATTTCCGCTGTTTTATGCACCACTACGTTTCAATACGGAACATTTATCAGCGAAGATGTTCCGTATTGAAACGCTCATTACGGCAATTTTCTTTTGACAACCCATATGCAAAATTACCTTATCGGCAGCGAGAGGTCGCCGTGGCGCTGTACATCACCGATACCCTACACCAGATGCCTGCCGTTTTTTGCAGCCATCTCAGGACTGTCTACGGAGCATAAAAATGAAAAAATTGATCAACCGTGTTGAAGACGTACTGAATGAACAACTCGCCGGGCTGGCAAAAGCCTACCCTTCTCTGGCGCTGCATCAGGACCCGGTATACGTCACTCGTGCTGACGCGCCGGTGATGGGTAAAGTGGCGCTACTTTCAGGTGGCGGCAGCGGGCATGAACCAATGCACTGCGGCTATATTGGTCAGGGCATGCTTTCCGGTGCCTGTCCGGGGGAGATTTTCACCTCGCCAACCCCGGACAAAATGTTCGAATGCGCCATGCAAATTAACGGTGGCGAAGGCGTGCTGCTAATCATCAAAAATTACACCGGTGACATTCTGAATTTTGAAACCGCTACCGAGCTGTTGCACGAAAGCGGCGTCAAGGTCACGACCATGGTTGTTGACGACGACGTAGCGGTAAAAGATAGCCTGTATACCGCCGGACGTCGCGGTGTTGCGAATACCGTGCTGATTGAAAAACTGATCGGCGCGGCTGCCGAGCGCGGAGACTCGCTGGAAGCGTGTGCCGCATTGGGTCGCAAACTGAATAACCTCGGTCACTCTATCGGCATTGCTATCGGCGCCTGTACCGTCCCGGCCGCAGGGCAACCTTCGTTTACGCTGCAGGATAACGAAATGGAGTTTGGCGTCGGCATTCATGGGGAGCCGGGGATCGATCGACGCGCCTTCTCTTCCCTCGACCAGACCGTGGATGAAATGTTCGACACTCTGCTGGAGAACGGTCACTACAGCCGTACGCTGCGCCACTGGGACAACATCCAGGGTGCCTGGCAGGAAGGTAAAGAAACCAAACAAGCGCTGCAACAGGGCGACCGCGTCATTGCGCTGGTCAATAACCTTGGCGCAACGCCGCTATCCGAGCTGTTCGGCGTCTATAACCGTCTTGAAAGCCGCTGTCAGGATGCGGGTATCATCATCGAACGCAATCTGATTGGCTCTTACTGTACCTCTCTGGATATGACCGGTTTCTCCATCACCCTGTTAAAGGTCGATGACGAAACGCTGAACCTGTGGGATGCACCGGTACACACCCCTGCTCTCAACTGGGGTAAATAAGGAGATTCATAATGTCCCTCAACAGAACACAAATCGTTAACTGGCTTTATCGCTGCGGTGAAATATTTACCACAGAAAGTGATTTTCTGACCGGTCTGGACCGGGAAATTGGCGACGCCGACCACGGCCTGAATATGCACCGTGGCTTCAGTAAAGTGGTCGAAAAACTGCCGTCCATTGCGGATAAAGACATCGGTTTCATTTTGAAAAACACCGGCATGGTGCTGCTTTCCAGCGTCGGCGGGGCCAGCGGTCCGCTGTTCGGCACCTTCTTCATCCGCGCCGCACAGGTGACTCAGGCCCATCAGAGCCTGACGCTGGATGAGCTGTATCAGATGATGCGCGATGGCGCAGAAGGCGTGATTAGCCGAGGTAAAGCCGAGCCTGGGGACAAAACCATGTGTGATGTCTGGGTGCCGGTGGTCGAGTCGCTACGTCAGTCCTGCGAACAAAAACTGAGTGTACAGGCGGCGCTGGACGCGGCGAGTCAACAAGCAGAAGCGGCTGCACAAAGCACCATCACCATGCAGGCACGTAAAGGTCGTGCCAGCTATCTGGGTGAGCGCAGTATCGGGCATCAGGATCCCGGCGCAACGTCGGTGATGTTTATGATGCAAATGCTGGCTCAGGCCGCCAGAGAGTAAGGATAAAGCGATGGTAAACCTGGTTATTGTGTCTCATAGCGCGCAGTTGGGCGCAGGCGTCGGCGAGTTAGCCCGACAGATGTTAATGGGCGAAGGGTGCAAACTAGCAATCGCCGCGGGCATTGACGATCCCGATAATCCTATCGGCACCGATCCAATTAAAGTGATGGAAGCCATTGAGTCCGTCGCGGACACGGATCACGTGCTGGTGATGATGGATATCGGCAGCGCGTTATTAAGTGCGGAAACCGCCCTGGAACTGCTCGATCCGACGATCGCCGCGAAGGTACGCTTGTGCGCAGCCCCGCTGGTAGAAGGCTCCCTGGCCGCAACGGTCAGCGCCGCAGCAGGTGCCGATATCGACCGCGTCATTCGCGATGCCATGAGCGCCCTCGATGCCAAATATGCGCAACTGGGTTTACCACCGTCGTCCCCGGTCGTTACCGCGCCGGAAGGCCTCTCTGCTGATGACGAGGCCCGCTCTGTTGCCGTGGTGGTCAAAAACCCCAACGGCATCCACGTTCGCCCGGCGTCACGGCTGGTCTCCACGCTGTCTGGCTTTCGCGCCGACATGCTGCTTGAGAAAAACGGTAAGTGTGTGGTCCCGGACAGCCTGAACCAAATCGCGCTGCTGCAGGTGCGTTGTAATGACACGCTGCGCTTAATTGCCAAAGGTGAACAGGCCGACGACGCGCTGGCGGCATTCAAACAGCTGGCTGCGCAGAACTTTGGTGAGTCCGTTGAACAGCCACATACCGGCGGCATCACCAACTCAGCGCCGATACAAGCAACGGGGATGGCCTTTTGCTATACGCCGGTCGCCGCAGAGGTAGCCCCGCAGCCTGCCACCGATTTACCGTACGAACAGCAGCGGTTACAGGCGGCAATCCGCAATACGCTGGAGGATCTGAACTGTTTAACGGCGCTTGCCGAAGAGAAATACTCCGCCGATATCGCCGCGATTTTCTCCGGCCACCACACGCTGCTGGACGATACCGAGTTATATGACATGGCCTGCGCTATCATGCGCGAAAAACAGTGTCGCGCCGAACATGCCTGGCATACGGTATTGAGCGACCTGAGTCAGCAGTATCTCCAGCTCGACGACCCCTATTTGCAGGCGCGGTATATCGATATTGACGATTTACTGTACCGCTCGCTTCGGCATTTGACCGGAATACCCGCTCAAATCCCGACCTTTATTCGCCCGACAATCCTGGTGGCAGACGTCATTTACCCGTCCACCGTACTGCAGTTGGATCCGCTGACCATCAAAGGCATCTGTCTGCGCGCGGGCAGCGATGCGTCCCATTCGGCAATCATTGCCCGCGAGATGGGGATCGGCTGGGTATGCCAGCAGGGTGAGGCGCTCGACGCCATCAAAATGGGGGACACCCTGACCCTTGACTGCGCGGCACATCAGGTCATCCGGGTGGGCTAAACGCCGCTGCACGTCCTGTTATCACAAAGGGCGTGCAGCTTTCACATCACGTGCAGAAACGTCTGTTTGTTCGCAAAATAGGGTCCCTATAACGCGTAACGGTCGATCCTGGACTAAGGTTTTCTCATGGTAAATGCCGCAACTTCGGCACGCCGCTAAGGAGATTACCCGATGATAACGCCAGCAATTCGCCATCCTGGCCTGCTCTCTGTTACAGTAAAACTCACGCTCGCAAGTACCCTTTTGGCCCTTGCTTCATTCGGCGCCCACGCCGAGGAACAGCCCGCCGCAACGCCGCAGCCCCCTGATATCCTGCTCGGCCCTCTGTTTAATGATGTGCAAACCGCCAAGCTGTTCCCGGATCAGAAAACCTTTGCCGATGCAGTGCCCAATAGCGATCCGCTGATGATCCTTGCTGATTATCGGATGCAAAAAAACCAGTCCGGCTTCGATCTTCGTCATTTCGTCGGGGTGAATTTTACGCTGCCCAAAGCCGGTGAGAAATACGTCCCGCCCGCCGGACAGTCGCTGCGTGAGCATATCGACGGGCTGTGGCCAGTGCTAACGCGCTCGACGACTGACGTGGAAAAATGGGACTCATTGCTGCCACTGCCGGAGCCATATGTCGTGCCCGGTGGGCGTTTTCGCGAAATTTATTACTGGGACAGCTATTTCACCATGCTGGGGCTTGCCGAGAGCAACCACTGGGACAAGGTCTCCGACATGGTGGCGAACTTCGCTTACGAGATTGATGCCTGGGGGCACATTCCTAACGGTAACCGCAGCTATTATCTGAGCCGCTCCCAGCCGCCGTTCTTCGCCTTTATGGTTGAACTGCTGGCGCAGCACGACGGTAATGATGCGCTGAAAAAATACCTCCCGCAGATGCAGAAGGAGTACAGCTACTGGATGGAGGGCGTCGAAACGCTTAAGCCAGGTCAGCAAAACAAACGGGTAGTCAAACTGGCTGACGGCACGGTGTTAAACCGCTACTGGGATGACCGTGATACGCCAAGACCCGAGTCCTGGGTTGAAGATATCGCCACCGCCAAAAGCAATCCGAACCGTCCGGCCACCGACATTTACCGCGACCTGCGTTCGGCCGCCGCCTCGGGCTGGGATTTTAGCTCACGCTGGATGGACAACCCGAACCGGTTAAGCACCCTGCGCACCACCAGCATCGTCCCTGTCGATCTCAATGCGCTGCTGTACAAGATGGAAAAAATGATTGCGCTTGCCAGCAAAGCCGCAGGGGATGAAGCCAAAGCTACACAGTACGAAGGCTTCGCTAATGCGCGACAAAAAGGGATTGAAAGCTACCTGTGGAACGATAAAGAGGGCTGGTATGCCGACTACGATTTAAAAAGTCAGAAAGTACGCAATCAACTGACCGCCGCCGCCCTGTTCCCGCTGTATGTCAATGCGGCGGCCAACGATCGCGCCAGCAAGGTGGCTGCGGCGACCCAGGCGCATCTGCTGCAACCCGGCGGTCTGGCCACAACGTCGGTGAAAAGCGGTCAACAGTGGGATGCCCCGAACGGCTGGGCACCACTCCAGTGGGTTGCAGCGTCCGGGTTACAAAACTACGGCCAGGATAAGGTCGCCATGGAGGTCACCTGGCGCTTCCTGACCAACGTGCAGCATACCTATGACCGGGAGAAAAAGCTGGTTGAAAAATACGACGTCAGCAGCACAGGAACCGGCGGTGGCGGTGGCGAGTACCCGTTGCAGGATGGCTTTGGCTGGACCAACGGCGTCACCTTAAAAATGCTCGACCTGATTTGCGCCAAAGAAAAACCCTGTGATAGTGTCCCGTCGACACGGCCAGTAACTGAAAAAACAACGCAGACCGTGCAATAAATTACACCAGATTAGCCATGAGAGGCGGCCCCCGCAGGGGCCGCTCAATTAATCTCGCCGTACCAGGCGGAAAATCCCCAGCACAAGAATGGCACCGACGATGGCCACCAGGAAACTGTGCAGATTAAACCCGCTGATATCTCCCCCGATACCAAACATGGTTGCCAGCCATCCGCCGACCACAGCCCCGACAATGCCGAGAATACAGGTCAGAATAAATCCTCCGCCATCGCGCCCCGGCATGAGCAGTTTAGCGATAACACCCGCAATCAGACCAAAAATAATCCAGGCAATAATTCCCATTTTCAGGCCCTCTTTCCAATGAACGCACGCGCAAGCCATTCCTGCGCCAGTACGTTAAGTATAGGCAAGCCGTCGCCCGGCGTTTTTCTACAGCTTGCGTTCAGCGGACTTAATAAAAAATTTCATCCATTTGTATTAAGTTCTGTCGCGCGATGCCGATAATCCAACGACAAACCAGGCATCCAGGAGTCATTAGGTGTGAGCAACTACCATGAGCAGTTCCTGAAGCAAAATCCATTGGCGGTGTTAGGCGTTCTCCGCGACTTAAATTCACAGCAGATCCCCCTGCGAATCTCCTGGTCAGGCGGGCAATTCATCAGCAAAATTCTCGCGGTGAGCCCGGATGAATTAGTTATGGATTTTGGCAGCCAGGAATATGAAAACCAGGCCGTTCAGCGGGCAAGCCAAGTCTCTGTCATCGCTGAAACGCAGGGTGCCAAGGTCGAGTTCACCCTGCCTCAACTCAAAAAAGGGGAATTTCAACGGTTGCCGGCATTTATCTCGTCGCTGCCGCCCGCGCTGTGGTTTGTCCAGCGCCGGGAATATTTCCGTATTGGTGCCCCATTGCATCCGCCCTATCACTGCACGGCAAAAATGCCGGACAACAGCATTTTACGTTTTCGGTTGTTCGATTTATCGCTCGGCGGGATGGGCGCGCTGTTAGAAGAGGCAAAACCAGAAGGACTGGTGGAGGGCATGCGCTTTTCGCAGGTTGAAATCAACATGGAACAATGGGGAATGTACCACGTTGACGCCCAGCTTATTTCCATCAGCGAGCGCAAAGTTATCGACGGGAAAAATGAAACCATCACCACTCCCCGCCTGAGCTTCCGTTTTCTCAACGTCAGCCCGGCGGTGGAGCGGAACTTACAGCGGATTATTTTTTCACTCGAACGTGAGGCCCGGGAAAAATCCAACAAGGTACGCGAGTAACCTCACGCGAACTACATCACATCCAGCGCTTGCTGAAGCTTCCAGATATAACGCGGAGCCTGCGGCGCCGGATGATTATCAGCCACATGCTCAATAAACTCATCCGGACTGAGATCGTTGATTTTGTTGATGGCTTTTTTCCTGTCGGAGGAGAATGTCCGCAGCAACGCCCCCGCACCGTTGGCATATGACACCACCAGCGCATATTGCATCACCTGTGGGTCTTCGATGCCGGCCAATGGTCCGGTTTCGAGAATATTCAGGTACGCGGCACCCATGGAGATGTTGCGCTCAGGGTTTTTCAGCTCACTGGTTGACGGCTCGCCACTCCAGCCCATCCGACGGTAGACATCACGTCCGGAGGTAGAGGCTTTGAGCTGCATCAGCCCAACGGCGTTAGATTTACTGACCGCATTCGGATTTCCGCCTGATTCAATGGCGATGATGGCCGTAATCAATTGTGGGCTTACCCCCCAGGCCGCGCCGGCTTTTTCACTGATCGGCATCCATTGCATTGCGCGTTTAACCGGAACTTCAGCATTCCATGGCGGATTTTTGTAATCCTGTTTTGAACTACAGCCCGCAAGTAATACAACCAAAAAAGCAAACCATCTCAATTTCACGTCATCTATCCTTATAGCCGGAACCTGTCGCTGAGGTGACAACGACATACCTACGCGGCATGATATACATTTGGTTTTAGTTGTAGCAAGGAAATGCCATGTCCCGGTTTCACTTAATTGCCCCCTCGGGCTACTGTATCAACCAGCAAGCGGCATTGCGCGGGCTTTCGCGCCTTACTGAGGCCGGTCATCAGGTCACAAACTCGGCGGTTATTGCACGTCGCTACCAGCGTTTTGCCGGGACGGAAACCGAACGGCTGGCGGATGTGAATGCATTGGTTGAGCTGAAAACACCCGATACCATTGTACTGGCGGTGCGCGGCGGCTATGGCGCCAGCCGTTTACTGGATGCTATTGACTGGCAGGCACTGACCGCCCGCCAGCAACACGACCCACTGCTCATTTGCGGACACAGCGACTTTACGGCAATCCAGTGCGGCCTGCTGGCACAAGGCAACGTCATTACCTTCAGCGGCCCGATGTTAGCGGCCAATTTTGGTGCCGAAGAAATGAACGCGTTTACCGAACACCATTTCTGGCAGGCGTTACGCAATGCGCAATTTACTATCGACTGGCAAGGTGATGGTCCGGACTGCGCCACCGAAGGCACGCTGTGGGGCGGTAATCTGGCGATGCTCATTTCGCTGATTGGCACCCCGTATATGCCCGCCATTGATAACGGTATTCTGGTGCTGGAAGACATTAATGAGCACCCGTTCCGCGTCGAACGCATGCTGTTGCAACTGTACCACGCGGGCGTTTTAGCCCGTCAGAACGCCATTATTCTCGGCAGCTTTAGCGGCAGCGCACCAAACGATTACGACGCTGGCTACAATCTGGAGGAAGTCTGCACATTTCTGCGTGCCAGACTGTCGGTACCGTTGATTAGCGGTCTCGATTTTGGTCACGAACAGCGTACCGTCACGCTCCCGCTGGGAGCAAAAGCGGTGCTGAAAAACGTGAAAAATAGCAGCCAGCTCACCTTAACCGGGCATCCGGTGCTGAAATCGTAAAAAAAGCGGCTAACAGGGCTAAGTAAAACGCTGTTTCTGCCGCTATTATGATAGGGTTTGTAAACACGAAACAGCGTAATACAGGAGTAACCGAACGTTGGATGCCGCAGCAATTATTAGCCTTTTTATTTTGGGTTCCGTTCTCGTCACCTGCAGTATCTTACTCAGTTCATTCTCATCACGTCTTGGTATCCCGATCCTGGTGATATTTCTCGCGATCGGTATGTTAGCGGGCGTAGATGGCATTGGCGGTATTCCTTTTGATAACTACCCTTTCGCCTACATGGTGAGTAACCTGGCGCTGGCGGTTATCCTGCTTGATGGCGGGATGCGCACCCAGGCCAGTTCCTTTCGCGTAGCGCTCGGTCCGGCATTATCGCTGGCGACCGTGGGCGTGCTGATTACCTCCGGCTTAACCGGCATGATGGCCGCGTGGCTGTTTCATCTGGATCTCATCGAGGGTTTATTGATTGGCGCGATTGTTGGCTCAACCGACGCCGCAGCGGTGTTTTCCCTGCTCGGTGGGAAGGGTCTGAACGAACGTGTCGGCTCGACGCTGGAAATAGAATCGGGCAGCAATGACCCGATGGCGGTGTTTCTGACCATCACGCTAATTGAAATGATCCAAAACCACGAGACCGGCTTAAGCTGGATGTTCGCGGTGCATATTATTCAACAGTTCGGTCTGGGTATTGCGCTGGGTCTGGGTGGCGGTTATCTGCTCCAGCAAATGATTAACCGGATCTCGCTGCCTGCCGGATTGTATCCACTGCTGGCGTTAAGCGGCGGGATCCTGATTTTTGCCCTCACCACCGCACTGGAAGGCAGCGGTATTCTGGCGGTCTACCTGTGTGGTTTCCTGTTGGGTAATCGCCCCATTCGCAACCGGTTCGGTATTCTACAAAACTTTGACGGCCTGGCCTGGCTGGCGCAAATCGCCATGTTCCTGGTACTGGGTCTGCTGGTGACGCCGTCCGACCTGCTGCCCATTGCCATTCCGGCGCTGATTTTGTCTGCCTGGATGATTTTCGTTGCCCGCCCGCTGTCGGTGTTCGCCGGGCTGCTGCCGTTCCGGGGTTTTAATCTGCGTGAGCGCATTTTCATCAGCTGGGTCGGCTTGCGCGGTGCGGTGCCGATCATCCTCGCCGTCTTCCCGATGATGGCCGGGCTGGACAATGCCCGTCTGTTCTTTAACGTGGCGTTCTTCGTCGTCCTGATTTCGCTGTTGTTTCAGGGAACATCGCTCTCGTGGGCTGCCAAAAAAGCCAAAGTGGTGGTTCCACCGGTCGGCTGGCCCGTTTCGCGTATTGGTCTGGATATTCATCCTGACAATCCCTGGGAGCAGTTTGTTTATCAACTGAGTGCAGATAAATGGTGTGTGGGGGCCGCACTACGCGACCTGCATATGCCAGACGAGACGCGAATTGCCGCGCTGTTCCGTGACAACGTGCTGTTTCATCCGTCGGGCAGCACCCGCCTGCGCGAAGGTGACGTGCTGTGCGTTATTGGTCGCGAGCGCGATCTTCCCGCATTAGGCAAGCTGTTCAGCCAGTCGCCGCCGGTCGCGTTAGACCAGCGTTTCTTTGGTGACTTTATTCTCGAAGCCAGCGCCAAATACGCCGACGTGGCGCTGATTTACGGGCTGGAAGATGGCACTGAATATCGCGATAAGCAGCAGACACTGGGTGAGATCGTCCAGCAATTGTTAGGCGCCGCACCGGTGGTCGGCGACCAGGTCGAATTTGCCGGGATGATCTGGACTGTGGCCGAGAAAGAAGATAATTCGGTGCTGAAAGTCGGCGTTCGCGTGGCAGAAGATGAGGATGAATAATAGTGATGTTTTTGCCGGGTAGCGGCTGCGCCTTACCCGGCTTACAAATGTACTGCTATTGTAGGCCTGATAAGCGCAGCGCCATCAGGCAACTTTACAAAAGTTACACCGTCAGAACTGGTACGCGCAGCGCCAGCGAGCACATCAACTCGTACCCCACCGTACCGGCCGCGGTAGCCACATCGTCGATTTTGATCTCTTTGCCCCACAGCTCTACCGGCGTACCAATGCCTGCCTGAGGACATGGCGTCAGATCCACTGCCAGCATATCCATCGACACCGTGCCGACCGTCCCGGTACGGACACCGTCCACCAGCACCGGCGTGCCGCTCGGTGCATGGCGCGGATATCCATCGGCATAGCCGGTCGCCACAATCCCGATACGTTGTTCACCGCGTGCGGTGTAACGCCCACCGTAGCCGACCCTGTCACCGGCCTTCAGCGTTTGCACCCCGATGACCTCGCTGTTCAGGCTCATTACCGGTTTGAGACCGGTGTTGGCGATGTCCCGCCATTGCCCTGACGGAGAGGCGCCGTACAAAATAATACCCGGGCGTACCCAGTCGAAATGGGCTTCCGGGTGCCACAGCGTGGCGGCGGAGTTTGACAGCGAACGTCGGCATTCAAGCCCTTCCGTCGCCTGTGCAATACGCGCCATCGCGTCCTGAATACCGTCCGGATGTTCGGCATCAGCAAAGTGCGACATCAGCGTCATCTCACCCACATTCGGCATCGCCCGCAGCTGTTGCCAGACGGTTGCCACCCGCTCAGGCAAAAAGCCCAGACGGTTCATGCCGCTGTTAACCTTCAGGTATACATCCAGCGGAGCGTTCAGTCGGGCATTTTGTAACGCTTTGAGCTGCCAGTTGCTGTGTACACAGGTGGTTAAACGATATTGGTCATACACTGTCAGATCGTCGGCGTGGAAAAAACCTTCCAGCATTAAGATCGGGCCTTTCCAGCCACGCTCGCGCAGCGTTATCGCTTCTTCCAGATTCAGCATGGCGAAACCGTCGGTGGTCCCCAGCGCATTCCAGACGCGCTCAATGCCATGTCCATAAGCATTGGCTTTTACCACCGACCAGACGCGGGCGTCCGGTGCGGCCTGCCGCGCAATGCCTAAATTTTGTTTCAACGCCTGCAGGTCAATGCTGGCCAGTATTGGGCGGGTCATCTCGCGTCCTTCTCAGCTATGTGCGCCGTGTAAATGTCGTGGACGTGACGGCGAAAATCCTGGGCTGTAACGCGCCACGCTCAGGTCATCGTAAGGGATGGCGGGCGTGCGACCAGAAAGAATATCGCTCAGCAACTGTCCCGATCCGCAGGCCATGGTCCAGCCCAGCGTACCGTGACCAGTGTTGAGCAGCAGGTTCTTAAAACGGGTACGCCCGACTACCGGCGTGCCGTCCGGCGTCATCGGCCGCAGCCCGGTCCAGAAGGTGGCCTGCTCCACATGCCCTCCGCGCGGGAAGAGATCGCGCACCACCATTTCCAGCGTTTCACGTCGCGGCTGTAATAATTCAGTATTGAAGCCCACGATCTCCGCCATGCCGCCCACGCGGATACGGTTATCAAAACGGGTAATGGCAATTTTGTAGGTTTCATCAAGGATAGTCGACACCGGCGCGCCGTCGTCCTCCGCGATCGGAATGGTCAGCGAATAACCTTTGAGTGGGTAAACCGGAATATCGACCATCCCTTTCAGCATAGCCGTGGAGTAAGAGCCAAACGCCATCACATAAGCATCGGCTTTGATAATTTCCTTACCGCATTGCACGCCATAAATCTGCTCGCCATCGCTCAGCAGCTTATCAACCGGTGTGTTGAAGCGGAATTTAACCCCTGCCAGCTCCGCCATTTGTGCCAGGCGTTGGGTAAACAGCTGACAGTCGCCGGTTTCGTCATTCGGTAGACGCAGCCCGCCGGTCAGCTTATGCGCCACTTCGGCCAGCGCCGGTTCCACTTCCGCGAGGCGATGGGCTTCCAGCAGTTGATATGGCACACCCGCATCTTCCAGAACGGCGATGTCGCGCGTGGCGTTCTCATACTGCTGCGCGGTACGGAATAGCTGCAGCGTCCCGCCCTGACGACCTTCATATTCAATGCCGGTAGTGGCTCGCAGCGCCTTCAGGCAATCACGGCTATATTCCGCCAGACGCACCATACGACCTTTGTTTTCCATGTAATGACTGGTGTCACAGTTGCGTAGCATCTGCCACATCCATTTCAGTTGGAACTGCGTGCCGTCAAGGCGAACGGCCAACGGCGCATGGCGTTGAAACATCCATTTAATCGCTTTTAGCGGTACGCCGGGTGCCGCCCACGGTGCTGCATAGCCTGGAGAGATTTGCCCCGCATTCGCCGCACTGGTTTCCAGCGCCGGACCGGGCTCACGATCAATGACGGTGACATCGTGTCCAGCCTGACTTAAATACCAGGCGCTGGTCACGCCAACGACACCACTTCCCAGTATGACAACTCGCATAGCCACTCCGTTAACAGTAAAAGAATAATCATCTAATTACATCTTGATAACTCAGTTGAAAATATTATTCAACATATGGCTTTTTTATGGTGATGTACCTCACACATAGCGGTAATGACAGGGATGTCTCTGCTTTAGGATCTCCTGCTGTGCGTCATTTTTATCCAGCATAAAATTTCGTGAACATCCTGTTTTTCGATGTTGGATTAACGTGATATCGCAAAGAAAAATTTTCTGCCGCAGCACGTTTTTTAACACCGTGTTCTATGCTTGAAATGAGGTACTCCAGACAGAGAGTGCCGCCAACAATGAGGGTGCGCGAATGGCTACGATTGATTCCATGAACAAGGACACCACACGGTTGAGCGATGGACCCGACTGGACGTTTGATCTGCTGGATGTCTATCTGGCGGAAATAGACCGCGTGGCAAAACTCTACCGACTGGAGACCTATCCGCACCAAATCGAGGTCATTACCTCCGAGCAGATGATGGATGCCTACTCCAGCGTCGGGATGCCGATTAACTATACCCACTGGTCGTTTGGTAAAAAATTTATTGAAACCGAACGTCTGTATAAGCACGGTCAGCAAGGGCTGGCTTATGAGATTGTCATCAACTCCAACCCGTGTATCGCGTATCTGATGGAGGAGAACACCATCACCATGCAGGCGCTGGTGATGGCACACGCCTGCTATGGGCATAACTCCTTCTTCAAGAACAACTACCTTTTCCGTAGCTGGACGGATGCCAGCTCCATTGTTGATTATCTGATTTTTGCCCGAAACTACATTACCCAGTGTGAAGAGCGCTACGGCGTCGACGAAGTCGAAAAACTGCTCGATTCCTGCCATGCACTGATGAACTACGGTGTCGATCGCTATAAACGCCCGCAAAAAATTTCATTGCAGGAAGAGAAAGCGCGGCAAAAAAGCCGCGAAGAATATCTGCAAAGTCAGGTAAATATGCTGTGGCGTACCTTGCCGAAAAAAGAGGAAGAGAAAACCGTGTTTGAAGCGCGGCGTTATCCTTCTGAACCCCAGGAAAACCTGCTGTACTTTATGGAAAAAAATGCCCCGCTGCTGGAGTCCTGGCAGCGTGAAGTGCTGCGTATCGTGCGCAAAGTGAGCCAGTATTTTTATCCGCAGAAACAGACCCAGGTGATGAACGAAGGCTGGGCGACATTCTGGCATTACACCATCCTTAACCACCTGTACGATGAAGGCAAAGTGACCGAGCGGTTTATGCTGGAGTTTCTACACAGCCATACCAATGTGGTGTTCCAGCCGCCGTACAACAGCCCGTGGTATAGCGGGATAAACCCCTATGCGCTCGGATTCGCCATGTTCCAGGACATCAAACGTATTTGTCAGTCCCCGACCGAGGAAGACAAATACTGGTTCCCGGATATCGCCGGTTCTGACTGGCTGGAAACCCTGCACTTCGCGATGCGTGATTTTAAAGATGAGAGTTTTATCAGCCAGTTCCTGTCACCGAAGGTGATGCGTGATTTCCGCCTGTTCACCGTGTTGGACGATGACAGACATAATTATCTGGAAATCTCAGCAATTCATAACGAAGAGGGATACCGTGAAATTCGTAACCGGCTGTCGTCGCAGTATAACCTGAGCAACCTGGAGCCAAACATTCAGGTATGG
Source organism: Citrobacter sp. wls711 (assembly GCF_005281055.1). NCBI lineage: Bacteria > Pseudomonadati > Pseudomonadota > Gammaproteobacteria > Enterobacterales > Enterobacteriaceae > Citrobacter > Citrobacter sp. wls711. The sequence continues at coordinate 71,157 of NZ_SZXC01000008.1, forward strand.
AATGTCGATTTGCGCGGCGATCGCTCTCTCACACTGCGCTATATCCCGCATAATCGCGCCCCGCTGGATAAGGGTCGCAAAGAGGTGCTGAAGCACGTCCATCGGTTATGGGGTTTTGACGTGACGCTGGAGCAACAGAATGAAGATGGCAGCGTGGAGCTGCTGGAACGTTGCCCGCCGAGAATGAACGGTCTGTGAATCTTATTGCCGGATGGCGACGCGAAAGCGTCTTATCCGGCCTACACTAGACATCCACGTAGGCCGGATAAGGTGTTCACACCGCCATCCGGCATTGAGTGATTAACGGCCCTGAATGGCTAAATCGCCGGGCAGGTTTTTCTGCATGCGATGCCAAATCTCGCCGCTGTCGTGACCGTAACTGCGCACCGTTTCATACACCTGGTCATGGGAGCCCTGCTCGCAGAGCAATGACAGCTTACGGTAGAAACTCAGTGCCAGACCGCGGGCTTCCGGATTGGCGAAATAATGACGACCAATACGGGTATACAATCCCTTCATGCCGTTGAGGATCAGGCCGTAAATCGGATTGCCGGACGCGAATGCCAGGCCGCGGAAAATGTTGTAGTCAAGGTCAGCAAAAGCGTCAGCGTGGTCGGCCACCTGATTTGCCGTCGCCAGCACTTCCTGCGCTTTGTCCGGATGTTGGCGGAATGCGGTGCGAATGAAGATTGTTGAGATGTTGGTACGCACCGACAGCAGATTATCAATGAGCTGCGGAACGCTCTCGTGATCGAGGCGCGCCAGCGTTTCAAGAATATTCAGTCCTGACGTTTCCCAGAAATTATTCACTTTCGTCGGTTTGCCGTGCTGAATGGTCAACCAGCCGTCCCGCGCCAGGCGCTGTAACACTTCGCGTAGCGTGGTGCGTGTTACTCCGATAAGTTCAGAGAGTTCACGTTCAGCGGGCAAAATAGTGCCTGGGGGGAAGCGGTTATTCCAGATACTTTCAATGATGTACTCTTCCGCGAACCCCGCTGGGCTTTGCGCCTTAATGACCATAGTAATAATTCCATTACACAGCAAAACATAGTTACACACATCATACCAGACGGGTCTGATGGCTGATAGCTGAGGCAATGAAGAAAAAGTGGATCAAGGCTTCATTTTCCAGATAACGCTGGGGCGCAATTGGCGCGACGAAGCACGTGAAGAGCTTGCCTGCGTTCCCTCCTCCCGCTAAGCTTTGCCGTCAAACATAAAAACATGATTTCATTTTTACAGGTAAGGGAAACTGCCATGGAGCTATCCTGGGGTCGCGCGCTGTGGCGCAACTTTTTAGGCCAGTCGCCGGACTGGTACAAACTCGCATTATTATCCTTCTTAATCGTTAACCCGATTATTTTCTTCATCAACCCGTTCGTTGCCGGGTGGCTGCTGGTGGCTGAGTTCATCTTTACGCTGGCAATGGCGCTCAAGTGTTATCCGCTGCTGCCGGGTGGCCTGCTGGCGATTGAAGCCGTCGTCATTGGCATGACCAGCGCCACGCACGTGCGTGAAGAGATTGCCGCCAATCTTGAGGTGTTATTGCTGCTGATGTTTATGGTGGCGGGCATCTACTTTATGAAGCAGTTACTGCTGTTTATTTTTACCCGATTGCTGCTGAGCATTCGCTCTAAAATGCTGCTGTCGCTGTCCTTCTGCGTAGCCGCCGCCTTCCTGTCCGCGTTCCTCGATGCATTGACCGTGGTCGCCGTCGTGATAAGCGTGGCGGTCGGTTTTTATGGCATTTACCACCGCATCGCCTCTTCCCGTGGGGAAGATAATATGCTCGATGACAGCCATATTGATCAGCACAATAAAGCCGTGCTCGAGCAGTTCCGCGGTTTTCTGCGCAGCCTGATGATGCATGCCGGCGTCGGCACGGCGTTAGGCGGCGTGATGACCATGGTTGGTGAACCGCAAAACCTGATTATCGCCAAAGCGGCGGGCTGGCATTTCGGGGATTTCTTCCTGCGGATGTCCCCGGTCACCGTCCCGGTGCTGATCTGCGGACTGCTAACCTGCATGCTGGTCGAGAAATTACGTTGGTTTGGCTATGGTGAAACATTGCCTGAAAAGGTGCGTGACGTTCTGCAGCAATATGACGATCAAAGCCGCCAGCAGCGTACCCGCCAGGACAGGATCAAACTGATTGTCCAGGCGATTATCGGCGTCTGGCTGGTTATCGCCCTGGCCCTGCATCTGGCCGAAGTTGGACTGATAGGCCTGTCGGTTATCATCCTGGCGACGTCCTTAACGGGGGTCACTGATGAACATGCTATCGGCAAGGCATTCACCGAGTCACTGCCGTTCACCGCGCTGCTGACCGTGTTCTTCTCAATTGTGGCCGTAATTATCGATCAGCAATTGTTCGCTCCGATTATTCATTTTGTTTTACAGGCTTCAGAGCATGCCCAGCTCACTCTGTTCTACCTCTTTAACGGTCTGCTTTCTTCTATCTCCGATAACGTCTTTGTAGGCACGATTTACATTAACGAAGCCAAAGCGGCGATGGAGCACGGGACCATCAGCCTGAACCAGTTCGAACTGTTAGCCGTGGCGATTAATACCGGGACTAACCTGCCTTCCGTCGCAACCCCGAATGGCCAGGCCGCATTCCTGTTCCTGCTGACTTCCGCACTGGCACCGTTGATTCGCCTCTCCTATGGCCGCATGGTATGGATGGCGCTGCCGTATACCCTCGTACTGACGCTGGTCGGTCTTTTGTGCGTGGAATTCACCCTCGTCCCGGTGACCGAGTGGATGACGCAAATAGGCTGGTTAGCTACACTTTCATAACAACTTACCGGGCAAATCACTGCCCGGTTTGACTTTTTGCATGATAATTATCCGATTACACAATATTTCAATAGCTGCTAGTGGCGCATAAATTGAATTGGTTTAAACTGCGCTCTCTACGCATGTTGCAGGGAATTTATTATGTTGCGATTTTTAAACCAGTGCTCCCGCGGTCGCGGAGCATGGTTATTGTTGGCGTTAACCGCCCTGGCGCTGGAACTCGTTGCGCTTTGGTTCCAGCACGTGATGCTGCTTAAACCTTGCGTGTTGTGTATTTACGAACGTAGTGCGTTATTCGGCGTAATGGGTGCCGGGCTGGTGGGTGCTATCGCGCCAAAAACGCCGCTGCGTTATGTAGCGATGGTTATCTGGATTTACAGCGCCTGGCGCGGTCTGCAGTTGGCGTACGAGCACACCATGATCCAGCTTCACCCGTCTCCGTTCATGACCTGTGATTTTGCGGCACGCTTTCCGAGCTGGTTACCGCTGGACAAATGGCTGCCTCAGGTTTTCCTGGCATCCGGCGACTGCGCCGAACGTCAGTGGTCTTTTTTAACCCTTGAAATGCCACAGTGGCTATTAGGGATCTTTGCTGCGTACCTGGTGGTCGCCGTGCTGGTGGTCATTGCCCAACCGTTTAAACCGAAAAAACGCGACCTCTTCGGTCGCTAACAGAGACGCTCCTTCGGGAGCGTTTTTTTTACCATAATGTCATTGCTTGGTGGCATCTATAAGATGTATATTAAATACATCTTATAGATGCCACACCAAGGAGATGTCCCATGTCCCATTTACGCATCCCGGCAAACTGGAAAGTTAAACGCTCTACTCCCTTTTTCACAAAAGACACTGTCCCAGCCGCACTGCTTTCCCACCATAACACCGCAGCAGGCGTCTTTGGACAGCTTTGCGTGATGGAAGGTACAGTAACGTATTACGGCTTTGCGAATGAAGAAGCGAAAGAGCCTGAAGTGAAAGTGGTGATAAATGCCGGTCAGTTTGCGACCAGCCCACCGCAGTACTGGCATCGTGTTGAATTAAGCGACGACGCGCAGTTCAACATTAATTTCTGGGTTGAAGATGACAACCACTCAGATGAGATGTATCAGGCGAAAAAGTCTTAATCTTTAGCGCCTGTTAACCGATGGGCGGCTCAGTCCGCCCATGAAGGTTTGTTCAAAATGTGATCCTGCCAGTCGTGTACTTCTGATTCTTTCACCGCAATATGACGGACTGAAATACGCTCACCGTGCATCGCGGCTTTCGAGCCAGTCAGTAGCGGGTGCCAGTCCGGCAGCCCTTTCCCTTCCGCAAGCAGACGATACGCGCAGGTCATCGGTAGCCATTCAAAAGTTGGCAAATTGTCACGCGTCAGCTTGATGCAATCAGGCTCGTATTCGAAACGACGTTCGTAGTTACGGCACTGGCAGGTTTTAATATTGAGCTGCTTACAGGCGACGTTGGTAAAATAGATTTCGTCGGTGTCTTCATCCATCAGCTTATGCAGGCAGCATTGACCACATCCGTCGCATAATGACTCCCACTCGGCATCGGTCATTTCATCCAGGGTTTTGCTTTGCCAGAAAGGTATGTCGCTCATCAGGGTATCCGCTATTGCAATAAAGCTGCACCTTATAACCAGTCTGGCACGTTGATGCAAGTTTTGCCGCCCGAAAAGGCGGCAAGAAGAGATTACAGTACTCTCGTCGTCAGCGTTTGACCGTGAAAACCGATTGCCAGCTCATCACCACTGTGTAACGGCCCTACGCCTTCTGGCGTTCCTGTCAGTACCACATCCCCCGCTTTGAGGGTGAAGAAACGACTCATGTAGGCAATCAACGGAATAATGTGATGGATCATGTCCGCCGTAGAACCGTGCTGACGTGTTTCACCGTTTACCGTCAGACTGAGCAGCGTATTTTGCGGATCGCCGTTAAACTCCGATACCGGAATGAAGCCCGACAGCGGACAGGAATTATCAAAGCCCTTCGCTTTCTCCCACGGCTGCCCCGCTTTCTTCATTTTTCCCTGAATATCGCGCAGGGTCAGATCCAGCGCCACGCCATAACCGGCAATGGCTTTACGCACATGATCTTCCGTTGCCTGGCGCAGGGTCGCGCCAATCAGCACCGCCAGCTCAACTTCGTGGTGCACCGCCCCCATATCCGCCGGGATAACCAGCGGTTGGCGCAGATCGCACAATGCCGTTTCCGGTTTGATAAACAGCACGGGTTCATCTGGCGTTGCGCTGCCCATCTCCTTAATGTGCTTTGCGTAATTACTGCCCACGCAAACCACTTTACTCACTGGGTAATCCAGCAGAGCACCATGCCAGTTGTGATGTTGATACATGACTTTCCCCTAACGTCGTCTTCGATTTCAGGAACTGCATCGACGGGACATGCGGCTGCCGGATACAGTTTAACCTTTAGCGTCTGGTATATTTTGTTTTGCCACAGACAGATGCTGTTTGAGTAAATCTTCTGGCGGTGGCGGGATTTGTAAATAATAGCCCTGCTCGGTTAACGCCTGTTTTACTTTTTCAAGGTCAGCGTTCACCAGTTTCTTGCGACCATCAAGTGGTAAAATCATTGCCAGTTTCGGCTGACCAAAACCTTTCATCAGTTCTTCAGGAACGCGAGAGAAATCGTCTTTTTTTTCGACATATAAATAGGTCTGGTCACGTTTGCTGCTTCGGTAGATCACACAAAACATATCTTTTACTCTGAATTCACGGAATGGTGGCTTGCCTCAATATAATACTGACTATAACATGCCTTATAGTCTTCGGAATATCACCCCGCGCTGGGGATGATAAATAGCAAATTGAGTAAGGCCAGGATGTCAAACACGCCAATCGAGCTTAAAGGCAGTAGCTTCACCTTATCTGTGGTTCACTTGCACGAGTCAGAACCCGAGGTTATTCGTCAGGCGTTGGAAGACAAAATCGCGCAGGCTCCTGCTTTTTTAAAACATGCTCCCGTGGTGATCAACGTCAGTGGCCTTGAAAGCCCGGTAAACTGGCCAACGCTGCAGAAAGTTGTCGCATCTACCGGTCTGCGCATTATCGGCGTTAGCGGCTGCAAAGATGCCAGACTCAAAGCAGAGATCGACGAAATGGGCCTGCCTTTGCTGACTGAAGGTAAAGAAAAAGCGCTGCGCCCTGCCCCCATTGCTGAACCCGCGCCTGCCGCGCCGGTACAAAACGTTACTCCCATCACAAAAACACGATTAATAAATGTCCCGGTTCGTTCCGGTCAGCGCATTTATGCACCACAATGTGATCTGATTGTTACAAACCACGTCAGCGCGGGCGCAGAACTCATTGCTGACGGCAATATTCACGTTTATGGCATGATGAGAGGCCGTGCACTGGCGGGTGCAAGCGGCGATCGAGAAGCACAGATTTTTTGTACCCACCTGACGGCAGAACTGGTGTCTATCGCAGGTGTTTATTGGCTGAGTGATAAAATCCCAGCAGAATTTTATGGCAAAGCGGCGCGTCTGCAATTAGCAGAGAACGCTTTGACAGTTCAACCGTTGAATTGATCCCTTTTTAACAAGGAATTTCTATGGCACGCATTATTGTTGTTACTTCGGGTAAAGGGGGCGTTGGCAAAACCACCTCCAGCGCGGCCATCGCTACAGGTTTGGCCCAGAAGGGAAAGAAAACTGTCGTTATTGATTTTGATATCGGCCTGCGCAACCTCGATTTGATCATGGGTTGCGAACGTCGCGTCGTTTACGACTTCGTCAACGTTATTCAGGGCGATGCGTCGTTAAATCAGGCGCTAATCAAAGATAAGCGTACTGAAAATCTCTTTATTCTTCCGGCTTCACAGACTCGCGATAAAGACGCGCTGACGCGTGAAGGCGTCGCAAAAGTTCTGGATGATCTGAAATCGATGGACTTCGACTTCATCGTCTGCGACTCCCCGGCCGGTATTGAAACCGGTGCGCTGATGGCACTGTATTTTGCCGATGAAGCGATTATTACCACCAACCCGGAAGTGTCTTCAGTACGTGACTCTGACCGTATTCTGGGCATTCTGGCGTCGAAATCTCGTCGCGCGGAAAATGGTGAAGATCCGATTAAAGAGCATCTGCTGCTTACGCGCTACAACCCTGGCCGCGTAAACAGAGGCGACATGCTCAGCATGGAAGACGTACTGGAAATTCTGCGCATCAAACTGGTTGGTGTGATTCCGGAAGATCAGTCAGTCCTGCGCGCATCTAACCAGGGTGAGCCGGTGATCCTCGACATCAATGCGGATGCTGGCAAAGCTTATGCAGATACCGTAGACCGTCTGTTGGGAGAAGAACGTCCTTTCCGCTTCGTTGAAGAAGAGAAGAAAGGTTTCCTCAAACGCCTGTTCGGAGGATAAGTTATGGCATTACTGGATTTTTTTCTCTCGCGGAAAAAGAACACAGCAAACATCGCTAAAGAGCGACTGCAGATCATTGTTGCGGAACGTCGTCGTAGTGACGCCGAGCCGCATTATTTACCGCAGTTGAGGAAAGATATTCTCGACGTTATCTGTAAGTATGTACAAATCGATCCAGAGATGGTCACTGTACAACTTGAACAAAAAGACGGCGATATTTCTATCCTCGAACTTAACGTGACATTACCAGAAGCAGAAGAGTCGAAATAAGCGCTTTGGTAAAAAAGTTGTGGTCGAAAAAAGGCAGAATATTCTGCCTTTTTTATTTTCAGTGACCCGTCCTGAATAGCGTTATTACCGAGTAAACAGTAGACAGGGTTCCAGAATAACCACCAGACACTCGCTTATTGTGGATATTCCAGCAACAGGGCGTTAAGTCGCTCGGTCATCAGCTCGCCACGCCAGCCGGAAATAAGCTCCGGCAAGGAAGACTTCGGCTTTAATTTCCAGTGCCAGTTAAGCAACTGGTTGATCTGACGGCGGGAGGCCAGCAGCTCCACGCTGAGATTGTGTTCCGCGCTCACGTCAGCCACCAGCGCCTTAATAGCTTTGAAGGCTTTACGGTAGCCCGGCATATCCATCAGGTTCAGCAGTGGTTCAGGCAACGATGCTTCCGGCAGGGCCTGCGCTTTTTCTACCAATGAAATCAGTGTCTTGCCATGGAAGCGAATTTCGCTCCCGGAAAGACCGAGGCTGTCCAGCTCACCCAGACTACCCGGCATATAGCGCGCCACTGACCACAGGTGCTCTTCGCGTACCACGAAATTCACCGCCAGATCGCGTTCACGCGCTTTACGCAGTCGCCAGTCAGCCAGCAGTTGCAGGCAGGCAAGCTGACGGGTACGCAACTGCCAGGCGTTGGTAATGTCACGCCACGCGTCCTCAGGCGCCAGTACTTCCTGGCGACGCTGCTGCATTAAACGACACTCATCCAGCGCGGCCGGTAGCCAGCCAGAGGCATCGGTTTCAGCCATCAGTTTTGCGGTGATCGGTAATAAATACCAGACGTCCGCGGCAGCATACTCACACTGACGCTCAGTCAGCGGTCGGGCCAGCCAGTCCGTACGGGATTCGCTTTTGTCCAGCGCCACGCCCGTAAACTCTTCCACCATCGCGGCAAATCCCCACGACAGCGGGCGACCGCAAAACGCGGCCAGAATTTGCGTATCAATCAGCGGCTGCGGAAGTTCGCCAAAGGTGTTGAGAAACACTTCCAGGTCTTCACTTCCCGCGTGCAGGAATTTGGTTATCGTGGTGTCGCGTAAAATGTCGCGCAGCGGCGACCAGTCGGTGATCCCCAGCGGATCCATCAGAGCAACGTGTTTGCCGTCAAACAGCTGAATGAGTCCCAGCTGCGGATAATAGGTACGCGTGCGAACAAATTCAGTATCCAGGGCAATCGCCGGAAACTCACGAACGGCTTCGCACAGCGTGGCCAACGCGTCGTCCGTGGTAATCATTTGGTAATTCAAATCGTGCTCTCTCAGGTTTGCGCCAAAAAAAACGCCGGATTAACCGGCGCTTTCTGATGACTGACTTAACGCTCAGCCTTTATTGTCCACTTTGCTACGGGCTTCGTCACGCAATTCTCGTCGCAAAATTTTGCCGACGTTAGATTTTGGTAACTCATCACGGAATTCCACCAGCTTCGGGACCTTGTAGCCGGTCAACTGACGGCGGCAGAACGTAATCAGCGCTTCATCGGTGAGTGACGCGTCTTTCTTCACGACAAAAATCTTCACCGCTTCACCGGTGCTGCCCGAGGGCACGCCCACCGCGGCAACTTCCTGAACGCCAGGATGTTGCATCACCACGTCTTCAATTTCGTTCGGATAAACGTTAAAACCGGAGACCAGGATCATATCTTTTTTGCGATCGACGATACGCAGGAAGCCTTCGTCGTCCATCACCGCAATATCCCCGGTGTGCAGCCAACCATCTTTAACGATTTCATCGGTCGCATCCGGGCGCTGCCAGTAACCCAGCATCACCTGCGGGCCTTTCACGCACAGTTCACCCGGCTCGCCCGGCGGGACTTCGTTATCGTCATCATCCACCAGCTTAACCTCAGTGGAGGGAACCGGCAGGCCAATACTGCCGCTGTGATAGTCGATATCATGCGGATTGACGCTCACCAGCGGCGAACACTCGGTCAGGCCATAGCCTTCCAGCAGATATTGGCCGGTCAGCTTCACCCAACGTTCTGCAACCGCCTGCTGGACGGGCATACCGCCCCCCGCAGAAAGATGCAGCGACGAGAAATCCAGTTGCTGGAAGTCTTTGTTATTCAACAAGGCGTTGAACAGCGTATTGACGCCGGTCATGGCGGTAAACGGGTATTTCGCCAGCTCTTTTACCAGGCCCGGAATATCACGCGGGTTAGTGATCAGTACGTTTTGACCGCCAAGCTCAATAAACAGCAGGCAGTTCATCGTTAAAGCAAAAATGTGATACAGCGGTAGCGCGGTGATCACCAGCTCTTTACCCGGATGCAGCAACGGACCGTAAGTAGCATGGACCTGCTCGAGGTTCGCCAGCATATTGCGGTGGGTGAGCATTGCACCTTTTGCCACACCGGTTGTACCCCCGGTGTATTGCAGGAAGGCCAGATCTTCAGAGACCACTTCAGGCTTCACATACTGCATGCGATACCCGTTTTGTAACGCACTGCGAAACGAGATGGCATCAGGCAGGTGATATTTCGGTACCAGCCGCTTGATGTACTTCACAACAAAGTTAACCAGCGTTCCTTTGGCGGTTGAGAGTTGATCGCCCATTCGCGTCAGGATCACGTGCTGAACCGATGTTTTATCGACCACTTTCTCCAGCGTGTGGGCAAAGTTGGACACGATCACAATCGCTGCCGCGCCGCTGTCATTAAGCTGATGCTCCAGTTCACGCGGTGTGTACAACGGGTTCACGTTTACCACGATCATACCGGCACGCAGAATGCCAAACAGCGCCACCGGATACTGCAGCAGGTTCGGCATCATCAGTGCGACACGATCGCCCTTTTTCAGCCCCAGCCCTTCTTGCAAATATGCCGCAAATGCGCGGCTACGCTCTTCGAGTTTGCGGAAGGTCATCACCTCCCCCATATTCACAAACGCGGGCTGATCGGCATAGCGCCTGACTGAATGTTCAAACAGTTCCACCAGGGATTGATAACGGTCAGGATTGATCTCCGCGGGAACACCTGCGGGATAACGGTTAAGCCAAACCTTTTTCAATACATCACCTCTAAAATGCGTATTCGTCGTCATCACAACCCCAGACAATAAACAAACTGTTAACATAATATTAACTCAGCGTACCAGTTTGTTTATTACACAACGACAAGGTTGCGAAGCACGTCACTATTTATTTTTCTTATAGCCACATAAATGCAGAAACAGCGGACGCGCCGCTGCTTCTTTTACATATAAATCAAAGAGTTATTCTGTAACTATCGTCTGAACCTGTGCCGGACCTGGATTGTACCATCCCCATCCGCCGTAGCCGCCGTATGGCCAGCCACGCGCACCGTAGAACCAGGGATCGATGGGCTGCGGAGGCATCACGATCTGCTGAGTAATATGCCAGCGTTTATAACCGGTTACCTGCATCAGCATGAACTTATACGGCGTACTGCCAATTTTACCGTCCACCGTGCCGCTAATAGGCCCTACGACGGTGACCAGTTGTCCGCGGAAATCCACCGGATCGAGAAAGCCATTAACATCGGCATAAATACGCCCGCGTGAGGCTTCACCCAGAATCGGACGCGCGCCGCTGTCGAGAGGCACGGTGGCAATTTCCAGTCGGGATTTCCCCTGCTGATTCTGAATGTCCACCACTTTGCCGCCAAAGCGTGCTTCCTGTCCGACGTACAGTTGCGGCGCATTCATGACCCGAACCAGATCCTGTTGCGGCGTTGGGCTTGAACCTTTAATCGCATCAGGAATCGTAACGCAACCGCTTAGCATGAACGCCAATGCGCCCGTCAACACGCCTTTTAATACCCATTTTTGAACCGCCATGTTGCGACTCCCTTATCTCAGCGCCTGTCCCCGGTGAGTTTTAAACTGCTGCGCATTCATCGCGTTGAGCCCGTTTGAAAGCATCGGGGGATGTACTACTAAGATTCATTCTTTTCCGGGAAGTTTCTTCCACGCCACGGTGTTACGTAAATAAACCGGTTCAGCATGTTCAACCGCTACCGTCTTTCCAGAGGCGAACAGTTGGGTGGCGAGAGGCAACATATCTTCAGCGGCCGGAAGCAAAACGTCGCCATCGCGCAGCATCAGGCCACTGTCTTTACCGAGTTCAGGCCATGCAGGCCAGCCCGTGCCGACCGTTACCCAGTCACCGGAAAGCTGCAGCAGTCGCTCATGAACCTGTCCCGGAGTTAATACCGCTTCGGTGTCTTCGCCGTGCCAGATACCGTTCTCATCACGCTGATATTCGGCCCAGTAGACTTCACCCATGCGCGCATCAATTGCTGCCAGCACGCGCGTTGCGCCGTTTTTGCGCCAGGCCCCCTGCGCCATAGTTGCCAGCGTGGACACGCCGATCATTGGCAAGTTCGCCCCTAACGCCAACCCCTGAGCAATACCAATACCAATACGCACGCCGGTGAAACTACCGGGACCTCGGCCAAACGCCAGAGCGTCGATATCCGTTAATGTGACATTGCCAGCAGTCAGGATATCCTGAACCAGCGGCAGGATGCGTTGGGTATGCTCTCGAGGGCAAAGCTCGAAATGAGATGTGATATTACCGTCATTCCACAGGGCGACAGAGCACGCCTCTGTGGCGGTATCGATAGCCAGAATTCGCATGGGTCTTCGTGATCAGATCAATAAATTTGGCGCGTATCTTAGCACAGTCTGTAACAAATTACTCAGTCGTTGGTATGGCAAGAAAGCGAACCGCGCGGGCAATGTCACGCGTGCGGGGTGCCGGTGGCAGGCTGGCCAGGAATGTCGCACCGTAAGGTCGCATGACCAGCCGGTTATCACAAATCACCAGGACGCCGCGATCGTCAGCGTCACGAATCAAGCGCCCCACCCCCTGCTTAAGCGTGATCACGGCATCCGGGAGCTGGACTTCGTCAAACGGATCGCCGCCGCGCAGCCGGCAGTCTTCCATCCGCGCTTTTAACAGCGGATCGTCCGGCGAGGTAAACGGCAGCTTGTCGATAATAACCAGCGACAGCGTATCACCTCGTACGTCCACACCTTCCCAGAAGCTGCTGGTCGCCACCAGCAGGGCATTGCCCGCACTGACAAACTGCTGCAATAGCTGCCCTTTGCTGGTTTCTCCCTGTAGCAGGACCGGGAGCGTCATGGTGGCACGAAACTGTTCAGCCAGGTCGCGCATCATCGCGTGCGAGGTACACAGCATAAAGCAGCGTCCATTGTTAGCTTCAATAATGGGGCGCAGCATGGCGGCCAGCTGACGCGCCGCCCCCGGCTGGTTAGTTTGCGGGAGATTGCGCGGCACGCACAGCAGCGCCTGGCGCGTGTAGTCAAAGGGGCTCGGCAACAACATTGATTCAGCCTGTTCAATGCCCAGTCGCGCGGTAAAGTGGCGGAGATCGTCGTTGACCGACAGCGTAGCGGAAGTAAAAATCCAGCAGCCCGGTTTTTGGTCCATCACCTCTTTGAATTTATCCGCTACGGTGAGTGGCGTCAGCGCCAGCGTAAAATGCCGTGAAGTGCATTCATACCAGTAGCTGAATCCCGGTTGGTTGATCTCCTTCAGGCGTTTCAAGCGGGCGCGATACAGCGTGGCGCGCTCGAACGCGGCATCCAGCAGCGCCGAACGTCCGAGCGACAGCTTCGCTACGTCATAGCACAGTTCCAGCGTGTCATCGAGCAGCAAAAATGCCCGCTGGACGCGCTGATCGGCCAGCAATTCACGCAGGTTACCGCGATAGCCCGGTTCGCCCAGCTGTAGACGGAAATCCTGCGCGCTTTGCGCCAGACGGTCGGCGCATTTTTGCAGTTGCTGGGTGTCTTTTAGCTCGGTGCGATAGGCGATGGTAATGTCTTTGGCCAGATCGAGCAGTTGGCGGCTGGAAAGCGACTGACCAAAATACTGGCTGGCGATATCCGGTAGCTGATGGGCTTCATCGAAGATCATCACGTCTGCCTCCGGGATCAGCTCCCCGAACCCGCTCTCTTTCACCACCATATCAGCGAGAAACAGGTGATGGTTAACTACCACCACATCGGCATCCATGGCTTTTTTACGCGCTTTAACGACAAAACAGTCTTTATACAGTGGGCAGTCGCTGCCCAGACAGTTGTCGTTGGTACTGGTCACCAGCGGCCATGCGTGCGAGTCTTCCGCCACGCTGACGCAGGTGCTGATATCACCATCAACGGTTTGATTCGACCACGAGCGCAGCAGGATCACGTCGCTTAAGGTTTGCACCGGCAGGTCACCGCCCGCCAACGCCTGTTGTTCAAGGCGTTCCAGACACAGGTAGTTAGAGCGCCCTTTCAGCAACGCCAGTTTGCCGGTAAATTTCAGCGCTTTTGCCACGGTAGGGAGATCGCGGCTGTAGAGTTGATCCTGCAGCGCTTTCGATCCGGTAGAAATGATCACTTTCTTACCGGCGCGCAGTGCAGGCGCAAGGTAGGCGTAAGTTTTCCCGGTCCCGGTCCCGGCTTCGACGACAAGCGGCTGTGATTTTTCAATGGCATGCGAGACGGCGACGGCCATCTGTCGCTGTGGTTCACGCGGTTTAAAACCCGGTATCGCTTTAGCCAATTGACCGTCTGCTGCAAAATCGTCCGTCACACTACCCCCTGTTCATTTGAACAGGGATTATGTCAGGCCAGCGGGTCTTTCGCCAGTTGAAGAGGTGACGAGGGCACAACATTATGGCAGTCTTGTCGCCAGCAGAAACCGATTAAATAAAAACGTAAATGAGGAATAATTTATGACTATCGTGCGCATTGATGCCGAGGATCGTTGGTCAGACGTGGTGATTCACAACAACACGTTGTATTACACCGGCGTACCGGAAAACCTGGATGCTGACGCGTTTGAACAAACGGCCAACACGCTGGCACAAATTGATGCGGTGCTGGAAAAACAGGGCAGCAACAAGTCACGTATTCTTGACGCGACCATTTTCCTGACGGACAAAAGCGACTTCGCCGCCATGAACAAAGCCTGGGACGCGTGGGTCGTTGCCGGTCACGCGCCCGTGCGTTGTACCGTACAGGCCGGGTTGATGAACCCGAAATACAAAGTCGAGATCAAGATTATCGCCGCAGTGTAACGAGCGTTACTCGTCTTCGTCCTCGTCTTCAAAACGCGCCACGATCCGTTCGCCGGTATGAGTGGCGCGAATTTCAGCCGCGACCTGAGTGATCGCTTCGCCGCTGCTCATCCCCTGTGACATCAGTTCGTGAATACGCTCGACTGCTTTTTGCTGCTGTTCATGACTGAGTGAAGGTAAACCTGCAAACATTGTTAACTCCTGCTAGATTGTCTGCGCTAATTATCCCATGCTACCGGGCAGTAAGCCAGTAAAGTAGTAACGAGTCAGGACTGATGAAAACGTTATCTCCCGCAGTAATTACATTACCCTGGCGTCAGGACGCCGCTGAACGCTATTTCTCGACCTTAAGCCATCTGCCGTGGGCGATGCTGCTACATTCGGGGCACGCCGACCACCCGCATAATCGCTTTGATATTCTGGTCGCCGATCCTGTGATGACGCTGGTCACGCGAGATGCAGACACCGCAGTGCATGACAAAGACGGAATCACGCACACGCCTGATGACCCGATGACGGTGTTACGCTCGGCGCTAACTTCACTGGCAATACGGCCCGATTATAATCCCGATCTTCCCTTCCAGGGAGGGGCGCTGGGCCTGTTTGGCTACGATTTGGGCCGACGCTTCGAAGCGCTGCCAAATGTCGCTGAACGTGATATCACCCTGCCGGATATGGCGGTTGGCATTTACGACTGGGCACTGATTGTCGACCACCAGCGGCAAACCGTGTCGCTGCTCAGCCACGGTGATGTGCAGGCCTGCCGCCACTGGCTGGAAAGCCAGCGCGCGCCAACGCGTGAGCCTTTTATGTTAACGTCAGCGTGGCAATCCAATATGAGCCGCGCGCAGTACGGCGAAAAGTTTCGCCAGGTACAGCGCTATCTGCACAGCGGGGACTGCTATCAGGTCAACCTTGCCCAGCGTTTTCAGGCGCAGTATCAGGGGGATGAATGGCTCGCCTTTGAGCGACTCAACCAGGCCAACCGCGCCCCGTTCAGTGCGTTTATCCGCCTTGAGGAAGGCGCAATCCTCAGCCTGTCACCAGAGCGGTTTATTCAGTTGGAAAATCGGCAGATCCAGACGCGTCCCATCAAGGGCACCCTGCCGCGACTGGACTCGCCAGATGCCGATCGTCAGCAGGCGCAAAGACTGGCAAACTCGCCTAAAGATCGTGCTGAAAACCTGATGATCGTGGATCTGATGCGTAACGACATTGGTCGCGTTGCCGTGCCGGGTTCGGTCGAGGTTCCCGAACTGTTTGTTGTCGAGCCCTTCCCTGCCGTGCACCATCTGGTCAGCACCATTACGGCGCGTTTGCCGGAATCGCTGCACGCCACGGATCTGCTGCGCGCCGCCTTCCCTGGTGGTTCCATTACCGGCGCGCCAAAGGTGCGGGCGATGGAAATTATTGACGAACTGGAACCGCACAGACGTAACGCCTGGTGCGGCAGCGTCGGCTATCTGAGCTTTTGCGGCAATATGGATACCAGTATTACCATCCGCACCCTGACGGCCACCGACGGACAGCTTTACTGTTCGGCTGGCGGTGGAGTTGTTGCGGACAGTCAGGAAGACGCGGAATATCAGGAAACGTTTGATAAAGTGAACCGTATTTTGCACCAACTGGAGAACTGAACCGTGGAAAACAGCAGCCTGACGCTTGATGACTTTTTATCGCGCTTTCTTCTTCTGCGCCCGCAGGTCAATCATGAAGCGTTAAACCAGCGCCAGGCCGCCGTGCTGATCCCGGTCGTTCGCCGCCCACAGCCGGGATTGCTGTTAACCCAACGCTCGGTGCATTTGCGTAAACATGCCGGACAGGTTGCCTTCCCGGGCGGAGCTGTAGACAGCAGCGACGTGTCGCTGATTGCCGCCGCGCTACGAGAAGCCGAGGAGGAAGTGGCCATTCCTCCTTCGTGCGTTGAGGTGATTGGCGTCCTGCCGCCGGTGGATAGCGTCACCGGTTTTCAGGTCACGCCAGTGGTAGGTATTATCCCGCCTAATCTGCCCTATCGTGCAAGCGAAGATGAAGTCTCTGCAGTATTCGAAATGCCGCTGGCGCAAGCGTTGCATCTGGGTCGTTATCACCCCTTAGATATCTACCGCCGGGGTGACTCGCATCGCGTCTGGCTTTCCTGGTATGAGCATTATTTCGTCTGGGGAATGACCGCCGGGATAATTCGTGAGCTGGCGCTGCAAATTGGTGTGAAGCCCTGACTATACTTATCTTTACGCACCGCAGACACAACCTGAAACGCCGGTCACAACATTAGTAAAACCGCGGTTATCTATTAGTTTAATTCATGTGAATAGTTAAGCCGATCGCCGCGTTCCCTCTTACACTATGCGCAGTTATAACATCGTTACTGGAAAGCCCAGTCGCCCTGTAGGAGTATTATCGTGATTAGTCTATTCGACATGTTTAAGGTGGGGATCGGTCCCTCATCTTCCCATACCGTAGGACCTATGAAGGCGGGTAAACAGTTCGTCGATGACCTGGTCGAAAAAGGATTACTGGACAACGTTACTCGTGTCGCCGTCGATGTGTATGGTTCACTGTCGCTCACGGGTAAAGGTCACCACACCGATATCGCCATTATTATGGGTCTGGCAGGCTATGAGCCTGCGACCGTGGACATCGACAGCATTCCCGGATTTATCCGCGATGTAGAAACGCGTGGACGCCTGCTGCTTGCGCAGGGTCAACACGAAGTCGACTTCCCACAAAACGACGGCATGCGTTTTCGCAACAGCAACCTGTCGCTGCATGAAAACGGTATGCAAATTCATGCCTACAACGGTGACACCGTTGTTTACAGCAAAACATATTATTCCATTGGCGGTGGTTTCATCGTTGATGAAGAACACTTTGGTCAGGACGCGGCGAATGAGGTCAGCGTACCTTATCCGTTCAAATCTGCCGCTGAAATGCTGGAGTACTGCAACAGCACCGGTCTGTCGCTCTCTGGCATGGTAATGCAGAACGAACTTGCGCTGCACAGCAAAAAAGAAATTGAAGAGTATTTTGGTAACGTCTGGCATACCATGCAGGCCTGTATCGATCGTGGGATGAACACCGAAGGCATTCTGCCGGGGCCGCTGCGCGTGCCTCGTCGTGCCTCTGCCCTGCGTCGTATGCTGGTCTCCAGCGACAAACTCTCCAACGATCCGATGAACGTGATCGACTGGGTGAACATGTTTGCGCTGGCCGTAAACGAAGAGAACGCCGCGGGTGGTCGCGTTGTGACAGCGCCGACCAACGGTGCTTGCGGCATCGTGCCTGCGGTTCTGGCTTATTACGATCACTTCATTGAGCCCGTCAGCCCGGATATCTATACCCGCTATTTCCTGGCGGCCGGTGCAATTGGCGCGCTGTACAAAATGAATGCCTCTATCTCTGGCGCAGAAGTGGGCTGCCAGGGCGAAGTCGGTGTGGCATGTTCTATGGCCGCAGCAGGTCTGGCAGAGTTACTGGGTGCGAGCCCGGAGCAGGTATGTGTGGCTGCCGAAATCGGTATGGAACACAACCTCGGCTTAACCTGCGATCCGGTTGCCGGACAGGTCCAGGTGCCGTGCATTGAGCGTAACGCTATTGCTTCCGTGAAGGCGATCAACGCGGCACGTATGGCCATGCGTCGTACCAGCGCCCCGCGCGTCTCGCTGGATAAAGTCATCGAGACCATGTACGAAACCGGCAAGGACATGAACGCCAAATACCGCGAAACCTCCCGCGGTGGCCTGGCGATCAAAGTTCAGTGTGACTAATACTTAATTTTCGCCCATCTGCGACGGATGGGCGAATTTGCTTCCCCTCCCTCGTCTACGGTAATTTTCCCCACTACACTTGCTCTGTTGCTGTTGGCTTCTGTGACCAACGGCTTATCGGGCGGCCCGCATGCAAACAGCACAACGGATCATCAAAAATTATCGCCGTAATCGCTTAATCGTCTGCACAGTTTGTGCACTACTGACGCTCATTCTTACATTATCTGTCCGATTTATTTCGGAGCGTAATTTAAATCATCACTCCACCGTCACGTTCGCTAACCATGCTGTAGAAGAGCTGGATGATATCCTGCTGCCGTTGCGGACCGGACGTGATGTGCTGCTGCCGTTAATTGGCCTGCCCTGCTCGGTGGCGCGTTTAGCCCTGAGCAAGCACGCCGCCAGACTGCAAACCGTGCGCTCTATTAACCTGGTTCAGGGTGGCATCCTCTATTGTTCGAGTATATTTGGCTATCGCAATGTGCCCATCAAGCAGTTGCAACCTGAATTGCCCAGCCGCGAGCCAGAGCTACTGTTATCCACCGATCATTCGCTCATTAAGGGCAGCCCTATTCTGACGCAATGGTATCCGTCGTCTGCCAATGGCGAAGATGGGGTGCTGGAGATCGTCAATATTGAATTATTGTCGGGCATGCTGCTTGAACCACAGCCTCCGCAAATTACACATGCCAGTTTAACCATCGGTAAGCGGCATCTGCTGTACGGACAAGGCGTCGTCGACAAGCTACCAGAGAGTGACGGCGAACAACACTACCAACTTTCATCACAACATTTCCCCTTTGCCATCAGCGTCAGCGGACCAGGAGCCAGCGAACTGGCGTTAAGACACCTGCCCACCCAGTTACCGTTAGCGGTCATGCTCAGCTTATTAGTGGGGTATCTGGCCTGGCTGGCGACCGCTAACAGAATGAGTTTTTCCTGGGAGATTAATCTGGCCCTCGCCGAGCGGGAGTTTGAGCTATTTTGCCAGCCACTACTGAACGCCAGCACCCAGCAGTGTACGGGCGTTGAAATTCTCTTACGCTGGAATAACCCGCGCCAGGGCTGGATTTCACCTGAAGTGTTCATCCCTATCGCGGAAGAGCACAACCTGATTGTCCCCCTGACTCGTCGCGTCATCGCAGAAACCATTCAGCAACGGCACGTTTTCCCAATGAGCAGCCAGTTTCATATCGGTATCAACGTCGCCGCCAGCCATTTTCGTGACGGTATGTTGTTAAAAGACCTTAATCAGTACTGGTTCAGTCAGCATCCCATCCAGCAACTGGTGATTGAACTGACCGAGCGCGACGCGCTGCTGGATGTCGATTATCGACTGGTGCATGAACTTCACCGGCTGGGGGTAAAACTGGCCATTGACGATTTCGGTACCGGCAACAGCTCGCTCTCGTGGCTGGAAAAGTTGCGCCCGGATGTACTGAAGATTGATAAATCCTTTACCTCTGCGATCGGGACTGATGCCGTCAATTCGACCGTTACTGACATCATCATCGCACTGGGGAAAAAACTGAATATTGAACTGGTAGCTGAAGGGGTTGAAACGCAGGCGCAGGCCCAGCATTTACGGCGACATGGCGTGAATGTATTGCAGGGATTTCTGTATGCCAAGCCGATGCCGCTGCGCGATTTTCCTCAATGGCTGGCGGGCAGTAGTACACCACCACCCGCCCGGCATAACGGGCATATCATGCCTGCTATGCCGTTTCGGTAGGTCAAATTATTCGTCTTCGTGGTGAGCGGATTGCTCTTTAACAATACGAACGAGATCCACACGATAGTCGTTCGCTTCGACAATGGTGATGCTTAGCGGTGCAACCTCAATCACATCGCCAACACGCGGAATGTGACCGTTAGCCGCGATAACCAGCCCCGCCACCGTCGCAATGTCTTCGTCTTCGTCCACCAGCGTATCAACGTCAAGCGCCTGCTGCAGAGCGTGCAGATCGGTGCCGCCTTTAACCAGCCAGCCACCCGCATCGGCGATGATTTCCGGTGTTTCATCAGCATCCGGGAACTCACCGGCAATGGCTTCCAGAACATCCAGAGGGGTCACCAGACCCTGAACAACGCCAAATTCGTTGGTAACGATAACGAAGCTGCCACGGGCACGACGCAACACGCCCAACAGATTAATCGGATCCAGCGTTTCTGGGACCACGATGGCTGGTGACGCTGAGGCAATTGCTGCCACATCTACGCCGTCTTCGAGGGCCACTAACAGTTCTTTCGCCCGCACGATACCGATAATTTCGTCCAGTTCACCACGACACACCGGGAACAGGCTGTGTGGGGAAGAGAGCAGCTGTTCACGAATTTCTGCCACGCTCAGATCTGCATCCACCCAGCTGATTTCGCCACGCGGTGTCATAATGCCGCGCAAAGAACGTGAGGCCAGCGACAGCACGCCGTTGATCATATAGCGTTCTTCTTCAACAAATGCCCCTTCCGGAACGGGTACCGGCACCGGGTTGTCAGACTCCATCTGCACACCGGCCTGACGTTTACCGCCCATCAAGCGCACAATGGCCTCGGCGGTACGTGCACGCAGCGGCAGCGTCGACTGGTGGCGAATAAAGTTGCGACGAGCAATCTGGTTAAACAGTTCGATAATAATCGAGAAGCCGATCGCAGCGTACAGATAACCTTTCGGAATGTGGAAGCCAAACCCTTCGGCTACCAGGCTCAAACCGATCATCAACAAGAAGCTCAGACACAGCACCACGACCGTCGGATGTTGGTTCACGAATCGCGTCAGTGGCTTGGACGCCAGCAGCATCACCGCCATCGCAATCACCACCGCCGCCATCATTACCGGCAGGTGGTTCACCATACCGACGGCTGTAATCACCGCATCCAGCGAGAAGACCGCATCGAGGATCACAATCTGCGTCACGACAACCCAAAAGCTCGCATAGCCTTTTGACTGGCCGGTATCATGCTCACGGTTTTCCAGTCGCTCATGCAGTTCAGTGGTAGCCTTGAACAACAGGAAGATACCTCCCAGCAGCATAATCAGGTCACGCCCCGAGAACGAATAGTCCATCACCGTGAACAGCGGTTTCGTCAGTGTCACCATCCACGAGATCACGGACAGCAGCGCCAGACGCATAATCAGCGCCAGCGACAACCCGATCAGACGCGCTTTATCCCGCTGTTTAGGCGGCAGCTTATCAGCCAGAATCGCAATAAAGACCAGGTTATCAATACCCAGAACAATTTCGAGAACAACAAGCGTGAGCAAACCCACCCAAATCTGCGGGTCCATTAAGAATTCCATGACAAGCTCCTGCTCAAAGAATGGCTAAACTGCGCCCTGAACATCTCAGGCGTTGAAGCAATATGCAGATAAAGTGTGTGGCAAAAAGTGCCAAACTGACAGGCGCTAAGCGGCCTTGAGGTGAAATGACGTCGGTGACGATCCATACGGTGGGCTACTGCCCTATACTCCTGATTAATTAAATATATGCTAAACATAACAGACACAACCGGTTTTTAGCAAAGATTTACCTTCCTTTGCAATAAGTTGTGTCGGAGATATTTTACTCTTCGAAATTTCTTTTAATCGAAAGTTAAATTACGGATCTTCATCACATAAATTATTTTTTTCGATATCTAAAATAATTCACGAAAATCATAGGTTTTTCATTGTAACCCTTATCTGAATCGATTCGCTTGCGGACGACGATTCAAAATACATCTCGTTGTCGATGTGTTAACGATAATAAAGGAGGTAGCAAGTGACCATTGCTATTGTAATAGGCACACATGGTTGGGCTGCAGAGCAGTTACTTAAAACAGCAGAAATGCTGTTAGGCGAGCAGGAAAACGTCGGCTGGATCGATTTCGTTCCAGGCGAAAATGCTGAAACGCTGATCGAAAAGTACAACGCTCAGTTGGCAAAACTCGATACCAGTAAAGGCGTGCTATTTCTCGTTGATACATGGGGAGGCAGCCCGTTCAACGCTGCGAGCCGCATTGTCGTCGACAAAGAGCATTACGAAGTGATCGCTGGCGTGAACATTCCCATGCTGGTCGAAACCTTTATGGCGCGTGATGACAACCCAAGCTTTGATGAATTAGTCGCACTGGCAGTAGAAACCGGTAGCGAAGGCGTGAAAGCGCTGAAAGCAAAACCGGTAGAAAAAGCCGCTCCGGCCCCAGTTGCTGCAGCAAAAGCAGCGGCGCCGGCTAAACCGATGGGTCCGAACGATTATATGCACATCGGCCTCGCACGCATCGATGACCGCTTAATCCACGGTCAGGTAGCCACCCGCTGGACCAAAGAAACCAACGTCACGCGCATTATCGTCGTCAGCGATGAAGTTGCCGCAGATACGGTGCGTAAAACGCTGTTGACGCAGGTTGCGCCTCCAGGCGTAACGGCGCACGTGGTGGATGTCGCGAAAATGATCCGCGTCTACAATAACCCGAAATATGCAGGCGATCGTGTGATGCTGCTGTTCACCAACCCGACCGATGTTGAACGTGTCGTGGAAGGTGGCGTAAAAATCACCTCGGTAAACATTGGTGGCATGGCTTTCCGTCAGGGTAAAACGCAGGTTAACAACGCGATTTCCGTTGATGAAAAAGACATCGAAGCCTTCAAGAAACTCAACGCACGCGGCATTGAACTCGAAGCCCGTAAGGTTTCTACCGATCAGAAACTGAAAATGATGGATTTGATTGCCAAAGCGAAATAACCCGCTGGCATTTACTTAGTTTTCACACTTAAGTCTGTATAGCAATAGGAGAAGTACAATGGAGATTACCACTCTTCAGATTGTGCTGGTGTTCATCGTCGCATGTATCGCGGGTATGGAGTCGGTACTCGATGAATTTCAGTTCCACCGTCCGTTGGTGGCCTGTACGCTGATTGGTGCCGTTCTCGGGGACATGAAAACCGGTATTATCATCGGTGGTACCCTGGAAATGATCGCGCTGGGTTGGATGAACATCGGTGCCGCCGTTGCACCTGATGCCGCACTGGCCTCAATTATTTCTACCGTTCTGGTTATCGCAGGTCACCAAAGCATCGGTGCCGGTATCGCGCTGGCTATCCCGCTGGCAGCAGCTGGCCAGGTTCTGACTATCATCGTTCGTACCATCACAGTCGCCTTCCAGCACGCTGCGGATAAGGCGGCTGAGAGCGGCAACTTGACGGCGCTCTCCTGGCTGCATGTGTCCTCGCTGTTCCTGCAGGCAATGCGTATCGCGATCCCTGCGGTTATCGTGGCGATTTCTGTCGGCACCAGTGAAGTCCAGGGCCTGCTCAACGCCATCCCTGAAGTGGTCACCGGCGGCCTGAACATCGCGGGCGGTATGATCGTCGTCGTCGGTTATGCGATGGTCATCAACATGATGCGCGCAGGCTACCTGATGCCGTTCTTCTACCTCGGTTTCGTCACCGCGGCATTTACCAACTTTAACCTGGTTGCACTGGGTGTGATTGGCGCAGTTATGGCCATCCTCTACATTCAGCTGAGCCCGAAATATAACCGCGTAGCGGGTGCGCCAGCGCAAGCTGCTGGCAACAATGACCTTGATAACGAACTGGACTAGCAGGTGAGCGAAATGGTTGATATGACTAAAACTACCACCGAGAAAAAACTCACTCCGAGTGACATTCGTGGCGTGTTCCTTCGTTCTAACCTGTTCCAGGGTTCATGGAACTTCGAACGTATGCAGGCGCTGGGTTTTTGCTTCTCCATGATACCGGCAATTCGCCGTTTGTACCCGGAGAACAACGACGCGCGTAAGCAGGCTATTAAGCGTCACCTGGAATTCTTTAACACCCATCCTTATGTTGCGGCACCGGTTCTTGGCGTAACGCTGGCGATGGAAGAACAGCGTGCTAACGGCGCAGAGATTGACGATGGTGCCATCAACGGTATCAAAGTCGGTCTGATGGGTCCGCTGGCAGGCGTAGGTGACCCGATCTTCTGGGGTACCGTGCGTCCGGTATTTGCCGCCCTCGGTGCGGGTATCGCGATGAGTGGCAGCCTGCTAGGCCCACTGCTGTTCTTCATCTTGTTCAACGCGGTCCGTCTGGCAACACGCTACTACGGTGTGGCCTACGGTTACCGTAAAGGTGTCGATATCGTTAAAGATATGGGCGGCGGCTTCCTACAGAAACTGACTGAGGGGGCGTCAATCCTCGGCCTGTTTGTCATGGGGGCCCTGGTGAATAAGTGGACGCACGTGAACATCCCGCTGGTGGTTTCCACCATCACCGGTCAGGATGGTCAGACTCGCGTAACCACCGTGCAGACCATCCTTGACCAGCTGATGCCGGGCCTGGTACCGCTGCTGCTGACCTTCGCCTGTATGTGGCTGCTGCGTAAGAAAGTGAACGCTCTGTGGATTATCGTTGGCTTCTTCGTCATCGGTATCGCGGGTTACGCTGTCGGCCTGCTCGGCCTGTAAGACTGCTATACCATACCGGGGGCTCTGCTCCCGGTTTTTCTATTTAGAGGGTTAAGGATTCATGACTATCACGGACCTGGTGCTGGTTCTTTTTATACTGTCGCTGCTGGCGTTTGCCATCTACGATCAGTTCATC
Source organism: Citrobacter sp. wls711 (assembly GCF_005281055.1). Lineage (NCBI taxonomy): Bacteria > Pseudomonadati > Pseudomonadota > Gammaproteobacteria > Enterobacterales > Enterobacteriaceae > Citrobacter > Citrobacter sp. wls711. Next base: position 96,024 of record NZ_SZXC01000008.1, read on the forward strand.
ATGCCCCGCCGTAATGGCCCTACTCTGCTTGCTGTTCCCCTGCTGCCCCGTAGTCGTGTCGATAGCGTTATCTTCATTGGATTGATCGCGATTCTCATCTACAACAACGTCACCAGCCATGGGGCGCAATTCACTACCTGGTTATTGTGTGCGCTGGTATTGATGGGAATATATTTGTTCTGGATCCGCACGCCAAAAATCATCTTTAAACAGAAAGGGTTTTTCTTCGCCAATGTTTGGGTGGAATATAGCCGGATTAAAGAGATGAATTTGTCGGAAGATGGCGTACTGGTGATGCAATTAGAACATCGGCGATTGCTGATCCGCGTACGAAATATAGACGACCTCGAGAGAATATATAAACTTCTCATATCAAATCAATGACATAGAAACATAGCCTGAACTATGTTATTTGTATATTGACGTAAAACAAACATAGCACAGGCTATATTCACGTTCTCTTTTTGCTATTTAATTTAACGCATTATCGACAATTAAATCTAAATGAAAATCGTTTTCAATTAGAAGTCAAATAATATCCCCCCGTTTCTTGTTTTATATTCTCAAAATATGTTAAGGTTGCGCCCGTCATTGGGGAGTAGCCGATTTCCAGACTCCGGAAATGTACGTGTCAACATACTCGTCGCAAGGCGTGGCGCGTACGGACTGTAAACATACAGTCAGGCGAGACCATAGACACATCAACTGCAATGCATGTCTCCTGAACCGCGTGTTCGGGCGTGCATGGTTACTGGGGGCAGTGATGTGTTTAATGGATACCCCGGTCAGGACGCTGTTATGAATCTCACCGCTACTGTTCTTCTCGCCTTCGGCATGTCGATGGATGCATTCGCTGCATCAATTGGTAAAGGTGCTACGCTACACAAACCTAAATTCTCTGAAGCTCTGCGCACTGGCTTAATTTTCGGCGCTGTCGAAACGCTGACCCCGCTGATTGGTTGGGGTATGGGCATGCTGGCGAGTAAATTCGTACTCGAGTGGAACCACTGGATTGCCTTCATCCTGCTGATTTTTCTCGGTGGACGAATGATAATCGAAGGTTTCCGTGATAACGGTGATGAAGATGAAGAGCCGCAGCGTCGCCACGGTTTCTGGCTGTTAGTGACCACCGCCATTGCCACCAGCCTCGATGCGATGGCCGTCGGCGTCGGTCTGGCTTTCCTGCAGGTGAACATTATTGCCACCGCGCTGGCTATCGGCTGCGCCACGCTAATTATGTCCACGCTGGGGATGATGATCGGCCGTTTTATCGGCCCCATGCTGGGTAAACGTGCTGAAATTCTCGGCGGGGTGGTGCTAATTGGTATCGGTGCCCAGATCCTCTGGGCACATTTCCACGGTTAATTCACACGCTGCCAGATATGAATACTAAAGTCTGTCTGGCAGTCAAATGTCGTTTTCCCCGCCAGCGTTTCCCAGACTTCCGGTTTTGCCCGCCAGGCAAAAGGCGTCATTTGCAGTAATGCCACAGCCTCGCTACCGCTAAGCTGCATCTGATAGCCCAACGCAATACTCTGCTGCAGAGCAAAGCCTTCCAGCTGTTCCGTGTGTGGCGCATGCAAACGCACCTCATCGTAAATCAGCCCTTTCAGCTCCATTAAATGGCGCGGGCCCGGCGTGGCCGTTATCACCCATCCCCCCGGCTTCACCACGCGCGCCAGCTCCAGAGCTTTACAGGGGGCGTAGATCCTGACAATGGCATCCATTGAAGCATCGGCAAAAGGCAGCCGATGACTTGACGCAACACAAAATGTCACCTGCGGATAACGCCTTGCTGCGGCCTTGATCGCCACCTTCGAGACATCCAGACCAAAGGTCATACTTCCTGCCAGCGCATCGGCAAACGCGTGCGTGTAATACCCTTCCCCACAGCCGATATCGAGAATCGCCGCGTCACCTGGCGTTAACGTTTCCTGGAGAACATTCACAATCGCCTCACGCAGCGGCTGATAGTGGCCGGCATCGAGAAATTCCCGACGTGCCTGCATCATTTCCGCACTGTCACCTGGATCGCGCGAGCGTTTGTGTTGAACAGGCAGTAAGTTGACATACCCTTCTTTCGCCACATCAAACTGATGCCGCCCAGGGCAGGCAAAACTGTTGTTATCTTGAGTAAGAGGCTGATGGCAAAGGGGACAGGAAAACAACATGACAACTCCGGCAGATGGCTTCAGGGCGCAAGTGTAACGCGAATTGCGCCCAGGGAAAATAACTTACAGCGCCGGAGAGACGTCGTTATTACCGTGCATTACCAGCAAGTGTTCCGAGTCAGCGGGCATGCCATCCGGTTTAACGTTTTCCAGACGCAGCACATCCCCCATTATCTGACTAAAGACGGGGGCCGATACGGCACCACCGTAATACGCCCCATTTTGCGGGTTGTTGATAACCACCACCAGCGCAAACTTAGGATCGCTTGCCGGAGCCACGCCCGCCGTGTATGCCACGTATTTATCGACATATTTGCCGTCATCGCCAATTTTCTTTGCCGTCCCGGTTTTTACCGCCACGCGATAATCTCGTACCGCAGCCTTTGTTCCCCCACCGCCGGGCAGCGCGACGCTTTCCATCATATGCTCAACCTGATGAACTAACGCCTCAGACATGACGCGTCGGCCTATTACCGGCGGATCGATACGGGTGATGGACAGCGGTCGATAGATGCCAAAACTGCCAATGGTGGCGTAAACGTGTGCCAACTGTAGCGGCGTGACCATTAATCCGTAGCCGAAGGCAAAGGTTGCGCGATCCAAACTGCTCCAGTAACGTCGCTGAGGCATTAAGCCGCTGCTTTCGCCAGTCAACCCTAGACCTGTCGGTTCGCCAAAACCAAAGCTCTTGTAGGTGTCCAACAATCGCTGAATGGGCATAGCTAATGATAAATGTGACACGCCGGTATCGCTCGATTTTTGCAAAATACCGGTCAGCGACAACTCAGGATAATAGCCAACATCGCGAATACGGTGCCCGTCAAGATTAAAGGGGTGGGTATCAATCACGCTGTCGGGCTGTACAATTCCCTGTTGCAGGGCAGTCATAAGCACCAACGGCTTAACGGTAGATCCTGGCTCAAAGGTATCGCTGATCGCGCGGTTACGAAAATCGTCCAGCACCGCACCGTCGCGGTTATTGGGGTTGAAATCCGGGAAACTCGCCATCGACAATATTTCCCCTGTGGCGATGTTGATCAGTACCGCCGCCCCCGACTCGGCTTTATTCCACGTCACGGCATTGTCCAGCGCATCCTCGGTGACCGTCTGCAAGCGTTCATCGATGCTGAGCTGTAACTCATGCGCGGGTACCGGCATCACTTCCGTGATGTTCTCAATCACATGACCAAATTTGTCTTTACGCACCAACCGCGAGCCGGGTTTGCCCATCAACTGGCTATTAAAGCTTTTCTCTACCCCTTCAATACCCTGGCCATCAATATTGGTGAAGCCAATCAAATTCGCGGCAACGTGGCCGGCGGGATAGAAACGACGGGACTCTTCGCGAAGATTAATCCCCGGAAGATTCAGGTTATCAACCCACTGCGCCTGTTGGGGTGAAATCTGGCGCGCCAGGTAGATAAACCGTCCGGCGGGGTTACTATTAACGCGTTCCGCCAGTGCGCTAAGCGACAAATTCAACGTTTTTGCCAACGCTTGCCAGCGCTCGTTATACCCGACACCACCTTTGCTAATAATCGTCTTAGGATCGGCCCAGACAGCATTAACCGGTACGCTCACCGCCAACGGTCGCCCTTCTCTGTCGGTAATCATTCCACGCGGTGATGCCGTCGTTACTTCACGTAACGAGCGCATGTCCTCCTGCTTCACCAGACTGGTCGGCGTGACGATTTGCAACCACGCAACCCTGCCAAGGAGCAGCCCCAGACTCAATAAAATTGCCGCGCAAAGCAGGGCAAAACGTACGGGAGTAAAATTGCGTGCATCGCCGTCGTTTTTCTTTTTCACCTGTTCTCCAGCAAGATAGTTTTTCAGGTGACTGATTTAACGAGAATTAGCGACAGAAAGCGGGGAAAAGAATGCTACGAATATCACGCCTTTGCAACAAAGCGCTAATGGGAGGGCATTTTGAAATACTTTGACGTAATCTGAATTAAAAAGCCCCGCAAATGCGAGGCTTTATATCTGAAATTGCTGCGCCTGAGCGCTTCAAATCAGTGGTTTCGATCAGATAGCTGTTACGTTAACAGCAGCCGGACCTTTCTGGCCGTCCTGAATTTCGAACTCAACGTTCTGGCCTTCAGCCAGAGTTTTGAAGCCGTTACCCTGGATTGCAGAGAAGTGTACGAACACAT